>CAZIIV010000197.1:0-5588 GCA_964539365.1 uncultured Desulfobacteraceae bacterium
AGTTGCAGAGCATCTGGACTCCTGCTTTCGCCGGAGTGACGCCTTTTTGCGAGTTCATCAACTTTGAATCGATCATTCTTTTGTATCCGGAACAAAGGTCAAAGTTTTGCCGGGAAAAAACCACTGCCAGACCAATTCCCTTGCCGCGTTTTTGTATTTTTTCCATCAGGTCCACAAGAAACGTACCGTCATAACCCGTCTTGAGATCTTTCTTGTAGTCGGCGGATATGCGGTAATGAAGTACAGTGATCCAAGATGTTGGCCTATAAATCCAATTTGACACGGATCGAATTGTGGATTAATATAGCTGTAAAAATCCACATAAGAGAGGTGTTGTATGAGGACCATCCAAACGACACTTGACGACGATCTTGTCAAAGCGGTCGACCGCGTTTCAAAACAACTCAAAACAAGTCGTTCTGCATTTGCAAGAAAGGCCCTTCGAGAGGCGCTTGCCCGTTACAATCTTGAGCAGCTGGAACGTAAGCACCGCCAAGGTTACCAACAGCATCCTGTTGCTGTCGATGAGTTTTCGGTGTGGGAATCTGAGCAAGATTGGGGTGACGCATGAAGCGCGGTGAAATACGCTGGTACAAGTTCGCACCTCCAGATAAAAAGAGGCCAGTTCTCATCCTAACGCGGAATTCCGCGTTGGAATATCTTGGCGAAGTAACCGTTGCCCCCATTACAAGTACGATCCGCGACATTCCGTCCGAAGTTTTTCTCTCGAAAAAAGACGGCATGCCGCGGGATTGCGCTGTCAACTGCGACCACCTGCAGACTGTTTCGAAGGAATAAAACATGCGCAAAATTCATTGTTATTCCTTTATTCTTCACAGGCTTCAGGAGTGCATGCTCTTCCCTTAAGATGGAAAAAGAATTTAAGGCTTTTTTTAATTTTGTCAGAAAATATCTTGGGAGAAAAATAAGTTCCGGCAACCTTTTTATTAATTTCACCGATGGTGGGATAGGGATGAACAGCAGAAGCCAGAGTGGAAAGTTTGACCTTTCCGTTTAACATGGCCACCCATTCACTGATCAGGTCTCCTGCCCGGGGGCCTAAAATCTGGACGCCCACCGGCTTTTCCTTCTCATCCAGTATCATTTTAATCTTGCCGACGTTTTCGCCCTCTGCCAGGCTTCGGTCGTTGTCCCGGAATTCCTCTGTCCAGACCGTATAATCGATTCCGGCAGCTTGTGCTGTTTTTTCATTCATCCCGATGCTTGCCAGTTCGGGATCCGAGTAGGTGCACCACGGCAGAAACGTATAATCGGTTTTCCGGGGAAAATGAAAGATTGCGTTGCTGATGACAATGCCCCCTTCGTATCCGGCCGCATGGGTGAACTGGAAGCCCCCGCTGACATCTCCTGCCGCATAAATGTGTTTATGATTTGTCCTTAGCCGTTTATCTACCATGATGCCTGTTTTATCAAATTGAACACCAATATGTTCGAGCCCCAGTTTTTCGACATTGGCGGATCTGCCCATGGCCACAAGCAGGGTTTCGGCTTTCAGGCGGATGGTTTTGTGCTCGGCATTTTTTATGACCACTTGTTTTTGAAGGCCCAGATCTTTTGTCGCTTCAATGGAAGCATTCAAGTGGAAGATCACACCTTCAGAGCGCATGACGTTCATCACCCCGTCCGCCATATCCTTATCCTCTTTTCCCAGGATCTGGTCGGCGCGATCCACAATATAAACCTTTGTACCCAGACGATTAAACGCCTGTCCCATTTCAGTTCCTATGGGACCGCCGCCTAAGATGATCATAGACTCGGGCAGATGATCCAAATAAAAAATTTCTTTATTGGTGATATGAGGCGTGTTTATCAGACCATCAATGGAAGGAACCATGGAAGATGAGCCGGTTGCAATCACCCAGTTCTTTGCGGAAAAGGTTTTTCCGTTCAGCCGGATGGTATGTTCATCGGTAAATTTTGGGGTCCCAAATTCTACCTTGGCCCCAAGTTTGCAGAATCTTTCTTCGGAATCATGCTGTTGAATGACGCGTATCACGGATTTAATTCTTTTTGACACCTGATCAAAATCTATCGTAGGCACCTCAACCCGGGGCAGGCCGAAGGCTTTGGCATTTTTCATCTGGTGATAAACATGGGCCGTTTTAATCAATGTTTTACTGGGGACGCATCCAAAATGCAGACAGTCACCGCCGAGCTCTTTTTCTTTTTCAACCAACAGGGTTTTGGCTCCCAGTTGGGCGGCACCGGATGTCACTGTCAGTCCGGCGGCACCGCCACCGATCACTCCGATATCATAATCATAATTGGCCATGACATTCTCCTTGTTTCTTGAAGCGTGGGTTTGGCAGAATTTTAAGACGCATAAATGGAGCACTTGCGTACCGCCATGGCCGCTTCCTGCAACGCTTCGGCAAAGGTGGGATGGCCGTGGACGGTCCGGGCGATGTCTTCGGAACTTGCACCGAATTCAACAGCCAAAACACATTCGGCGATCATGTCCGCAGCGCGGGGTCCGATGATATGTACGCCCAAAATTCGATCGGTTTTAGAATGAGCGATGAGCTTGACAAATCCGTCTTTTTCTCCCATGCACCGGGCCCGACCGGCCCCTGAAAAGGGATACGTGCCGATGCAATACGGGATATTGCGTTCCTTGACCTGTTCTTCGGTGAGGCCGACATTGGCAACCTCGGGCCAGGTATAGACCACCGCGGGAACTGCATCATAGTTTACCTCACCGGGGAGGCCGGCAATACACTCGGCAGCGGCGATTCCTTCCGCCGAGGCTTTATGGGCCAGCATAGGGCCCGGGATAAGATCACCAATCGCATAGATGGAGGGAATGTTGGTTCGATATGCTTCATCCACCAGCACATGTCCGGTTGAAGAATCGGTTTCCACGCCGATCTCTTCCAACCCCAAATTTTGCGTCAAGGGCCGTCTGCCAACAGACACCAGGAGACGATCACAGGTAATCGCATCTTCTTTTTTGTTAGATTCCAATGTCATTCGTACTTTGTTTCTTGAGATTTTGGCGCCGGTAACTTTTGTGTTCAGATAAATTTCCAACCCCTGCTTTTTAAGAATCCGACCCAGGGTTCGGGCCACCTGACCATCCAGGGTGGCGGCAATTTGAGGCAGCATTTCAACAACGGTTACTTTGGCGCCCAGCCGAAGCCAGACCGATCCCAATTCCAAACCGATATATCCGCCCCCTACAACACCCAGGTGCTTGGGAACCGTTTTAAATGACAGGGCTTCCGTAGAAGTAACGATATGTTTGCCGTCAAATTCCAGGCCGGGCACTTGAACCGGCGTACTGCCGGTGGCAAGAATGATCGACCGGGTTTCAAGCGTCTGCGGTTTTCCGTTGCCCGAAGAACCCGAAGGTTTCGATATTTCAATGCGATCGACTCCGGCAAGACGGGCCGTTCCATGGTAAATTCGGATGCTGTTTCCTTCAAGAAGTTTGCGAACATTATCCGTGAGCTCTTTAACCACCTGTTCTTTGCGTGCCATCATTGCCGGCAGATCCAGACTTAATTTGCCTGTTTTGATCCCGTGGGAGGCAAAATGATCTTTAGCCAGGTGAAAATATTCACTGGAGTCCAAGAGCGCTTTACTCGGAATGCATCCCACATTCAGACATACTCCGCCCAGACGGTCCTCCTTTTCAACACACGCCACCTTTAATCCCAGTTGGGCCGCGCGTACAGCCGCGACGTATCCTCCGGGGCCCGTACCGATAACCGTTAGATCGTAACTTTCTTTCGTTGTCATCGTTAAATCTCCATCATGATCCGTTCCGGATTCTCTATGATTTCCTTAATCCGTACCAAAAAGGTGACTGCTTCTCTTCCATCCACAATTCGGTGATCATAGCTGAGGGCTACGTACATCATGGGCCGTATTTTTATCTCATTATCGATAATCACCGGCCGTTTTTCAATTTTATGCATCCCCAATATACCGCTTTGGGGCATATTTAAAATCGGGGTGCTGAGCAGAGATCCGAACACTCCGCCGTTGCTGATGGTAAATGTGCCTCCCTCAAGATCGGACAGTTCAAGGCGATTGTTTTTTATTTTATCCACATAGTCCACAATTGTCTGTTCGAGTTGGGCAAAGCTTAACTTTTCAGCATTACGAATAACCGGGACCACCAGACCGCGGGCGGTGCCGATGGCAACGCCGATATGGTGATAGTGGTGGTAAACCATTTCTTTTCCGTCAATAAATGCATTAATTTCAGGGAATTTTTTGAGAGCCTCCACGCATGCTTTGATAAAAAAAGACATAAATCCCAGAGAGACGCCGTACTTTTCACGAAACGTTTCCTTGAACTGTGCCCGGATGTCCATGGTACGGGCCATGTCGATTTCGTTAAACGTAGTGAGCATGGCGGTATTCTGTTTGGCTTGCACAAGGCGTGATGCAATGCGCTGGCGAATCGGACTCATGGGTTTGCGGCTAATCTCTTCCCCTACGGGCGGAAGGGATTTCGAGGATATTTCAGACTCCGGAACCCGGAATTTTCGGGCTTCCGGCGGCGCAGATTCCGAGACCTGAATTGCTGCTTGGGCCTGTTCCAGGTATAGAAGTACATCGCCTTTGGTAATTCTGTTACCCGGACCGGTGCCGGTGACGGCGGTAATATCGATATTTTTATCAGCAACCAGCCGCCGTACCGAGGGCGGAAAGATTTGACGGACTTCCGGCGGTGGTGGTTCCGTGGGTGCTTTTTCGGATAACTCCACGGAAGGAGCAGGTTCCCCGGTTTCTACGGGTGGCCCCGAAGGCGGGGGCGCTTCTTTTTCAGTCGGGGTGGGTTCGGATGGATACGCCGGCGTACCTTGAGTGTCGATGATTCCCACCACCGTGCCGATGGCCACGGTTTCCCCCTGGGATACCCGGATTTTTAACATGCCCGACGCCTCGGCCACAATTTCCAGGGTGACTTTGTCGGTTTCCACAACAAAAAGCGGGTCGTCTTTTTGGATCGCATCTCCGTCTTTTTTATACCACTCCACAAGAACCGCTTCCTGCACGGATTCTCCAACATGCGGAATTTTGATTTCTATCTCCATGTTCACTCCTTTGCCCTAAACCGGATAAACCAAAAAAGTTACAAGTGAGCTAAAGTTAAGGAGTCGCTACGCTCAGGCTTTTATACAAATTGGAAGTATTCCTTAACTTTAGGCACTTTAGATCACTTTAGGCATTTCACACTTAATTGGTTAAGCATTTTTTTTGCCATAACAAGCACAAAATTTACAACTAAGGTACTATCCACAGGAAAGAAAACGTAAGCATTCACTTTTCAGCTATGGCCAAAGCCTCTTGGATGACGGCGTTCTGTTCCTTTCGATAGACATTGGGAAAACCGGTTGCCGGGCTGGCCGAGGCTTTTCGACCGATGTATTCAACCGGGTTTCCGGTTATTTTTTCCAGGCGACGTCCTATAAAGAACCACGTCCCCATGTTCTCCGGCTCTTCCTGAATCCAGAAGTATTGTTTGGCTTTGGGGTAGGTTTTGAGCACCTTTTTCCGCAATAAAGGCGGTTGCAATTTTCATTTCTTGGATCTGTTTGGAGTAGGTAGATTCA
>CAZIIV010000198.1:0-5584 GCA_964539365.1 uncultured Desulfobacteraceae bacterium
AAGCTAAATTGGCAATTACTTGGGAAAATGAACATTTGTAATGAGGACTTCGAATCTTCAATGCCTTCTTTGCCCTTAACCCTGAACGTTGAACCCTGAACCTATGAACGGTTACGAAAAAGATAAGATTAGGGAGCCCGGTCATTTTTCAAGCATGAGAAGAATCATTTTTGCCTGCATGATTCTGGTTCCGTTGATCCCCTTTGTCCTGGCTCTGGGCACGGGGTATTATTATTTCACGATGTCTCTTGAGAACAGTTCCATTGCAAGCATGAAGAGAATTGTCGAAGATCACCGGTATATGATCGAGTCTTTTCTGAAAGAGCGGAAAACTGATGGATAAAAATCCGCACAACATTAAATATCCGTCATCCGATTCTCACACCGAAGTTTTTATCACTAAAGATGTAAAAGGTGAAAAATATCTATGCACAACCACCTGGCTGCAGAATAAAAAATGGCTGGTGGTGGTCAGACAGGAAAAAGCGGATGCATTCAAAGCACTGACTTCGGCCGCTTATCTGATTATTCTCATTATGGGAGTTGGCGGGTCGGGGATCTTAGTGATTGCGTTTTACCTCACGAATCGTATTGTCGGGCGCATGGAAAAATTGGATGTCGAAAAGGACCGGTTGAACCAGCAGCTCATCGGAGCGAGCCGTCTTGCAGAGTTGGGAGAAATGTCGGCCGGTTTTGCTCATGAGATTAACAATCCTCTTCAGATCATCAAAACAGAGCAATCCCTGATTCAAATGACTTTAGAGAACCTGAAAAAAACAGGCCGGTTAAAGGAATCGGAATCTCTGGCAGAACTCGAGGATTCCATGGATCAGATCGGACTTCAGATTTCCCGGTGTTCCGAGATTACCCGGGCAATTTTAAAATTCGGCCGGCAGGACGAGCCCGAACCTCAAGATATAGATCTTAAAAATTTTATTCCGGAAGTCACCGGTATGGTGGCTCAAAGGGCCATTGTCCACGGAATTTCAATCGAGCAGGATATTGCCGAAAACACGGATACCATCCATGGAGATCCCACGCAATTCCAGCCAGGTATAGCGAACCCATTTTCTCTTTTTTACACTGTGTAAATAATCCTGACATACACATCCGCAGATTTCACCGGTAAAATTTCTCTCAGTCGATTAATTTCCTGTTAATTTAGATAGTTATCCAGGTTTTTTTATTGCTTTATCTGGCATAAAGATTGCTTTTATTAAGAATAATCATTTTCCAACAAATTGCAGACAATTTCATCTAAGTTCGAGGAGAATCTGTGAAAATTCAGGCAATCAGTCCCGACAGCCGGCCCGCTTTCTGGAAGAATAAGCCGGGCTATAAGCCGATTTTGTTTATTGCCGCAGCCATGGTTTTTATTATCATGGTTGTTATGCCGCCACCCCGGAGTATGATTGACATGGTCACAAAAGTCAGCCCTCCCGGATATAAGCTGGCAAAGGGATGTTCAAGCATTGTTGAAACGGTTAACAAAAAATTAAGGCCGGCGGCTTTTGAAGCATCCCGTCAGGGCAAGCCAATAGTACAGGGAAAACCCCTGATGGATGATAATCAAGTTGCCCGGAACGCTAAAATTATGATTGCCATATTATTTTTAGCCGCCTTTTTATGGGGTACTGAAGCCCTGCCACTGGGCGCCACGGACATTATGGTAGGGGTCTTGATTTATCTTTTTGCTATTCTGCCCATTAACGAAATTTCCAGGGCATATATGAAAGATGCCGTGTTTTTCATTTTCGGCATCCTGGCGGTAGCGGTGGGCGTTTCCAAAACCGGGCTTGACAAACGGATCGGCCTGATTCTTTTAAGCCGGATTAAAAGCGCTAAATCTTTTGCCTTTATGTTTTTTCCTCTACTGGCTATGTGTGCCGGGTTTTTGTCCGAACATGCCCTGGTGGCTCTTTTGATTCCCGCACTTATGGGGGTGTATAAGGTTACCTGCAAGATGCACGGGGTTGAAAAAGACCGGGCCCTGGCCATTTTTCTTTTTCTCGGGATCTGTTTTGCGGCCAATCAAGGAGGACCGGGGTCTCCGGCGGCAGGCGGGCGCAACGCCATTATGGTCGGCTATTTCATGGATTATGGGATGCCGATTTCTTTTTTGCAGTGGATGAAATACGGCCTGCCGTTTGTTCCGTTCATGGCGGTGGTCATCGGAGCTTACATGTATATTTTTCTTAAGCCCAGATTCAAGGTCATGGATGTAAATCCCAGCGAAGTGGTAAAGGCTGAAGTGGCGAATATGCCGAAGTTCGGCGGCAAAGAAGCCATAATGGCTATCATTTTGATCCTTTTGATCATTGGATGGGTGACGCTGAGTAAAATTGCAGGCCTGGGCGGCCCTACCCTTTACGCGGTATTGGCAATGTTTGTATTCCGAATTGTTTCCTGGGAGGATATCCAGGCGGGCGTGGCCTTTGATGTGGTGGGCCTGTATGCCGCCGCCTGTGCCATGGGAGTGGGTCTGAAATTTACCGGAGGCGCCCTCTGGCTGGCCAGCACCTTTGTCAATCTCTTGCCGGATTTTATGACCAAAGGTGACGGCCTGGTTATCGGGGTCAGCCTGCTGACCGGAACCATGACGAATTTTATGAGTGACGGTGCTACGGTTGCCGCTCTGGGGCCCATCGTTCTTCCCATGGCCACCCTTGCCAATGTTCATGTTTGGAAAGTGGGACTGGCCACCGCTTTTTCTGCATCGTTTGCGAATTTTCTGGTGGTCGGAACCCCCAACAATGCCATTGCCTTCGGCATGAGCCGGGATTTTGAAACCGGTGAAAGGTTGCTGGATGTAATGGATTTTGTTAAATACGGGCTTCCGGTAACTATTCTGGCCTGGCTGGTGCTCTGGGGATGGGCAGTATTCGGTTACTGGAGATTTTTAACCTGGTAGATGATAAAAGAATTTAAATGGCATTTTATCAAAGAAAATCCATATACAAAAATCTTCAAAGAAAGATCACGACAATCATTCTGTGTGTGGCCATTTTGCCTTTGGTCGTTCTTGGAGAGACAATCTATTACCGGTTTGCCAAAACATATGAAGAAAAGATTGAAGATCAGATAAAATACCGGGCAAGATCCCAGTCGTACACCATGGAAGTATTTTTAAGAGAACGAACCGCCATTCTTGCCGCTATCGTGGATACGCATTCCTTTAATGAATTGAAACAACAGGAGAATCTTGCCCGGATATTTAAGTCCATCAGCCGGCGTACGGACGGCCTGATTGATTTAGGCATTATCGACAGCACCGGCCAACACCTGGCATATGCCGGGCCATATGAGTTAAAAGGATTAAATTATTTTCAACAACCCTGGTTTAATGAAGTTTTGAGTAAGGGCAAATATATCAGCGATGTTTATATGGGTTACCGGCAATTGCCGCATTTCGTTATTGCTGTGCGAGGATACAGTAACGGCCAAGGCTGGATCTTAAGGGCAACCGTGGATTCTGACATATTTAACACATTTTTAAGGACCGCCCAGACGGGAAAGTCGGGGGATGCTTATATCATCAATAAAAACGGAATGTATCAGACAAACTCCCGGTTTTCCGGCAAGATACTGGGAAAATCAAATCTGAACCTGAACCTTTTTGGTCAAGGAACTACGGTTGACAAAAAAATTACGGATACCGGCGAAACAAAACACATTGCCGGAACGTGGTTGAAAAATAATGAATGGCTCCTGGTGATCACCTCGGATGTCGGTGATGAGAAAAAGGGATTATTGACAACCAGACATACGGAAATTTTGATTATTGTCTTCAGCTGTCTGGCAATAATAATCACCACCTTTTTTAGCATGCGTATTATCTTCAAGCATCTGGAAGATGCTGACAAGGGGATCAGCGAGCTCAACGACCAACTGATTCAGTCTGATAAAATGGCGGCCCTGGGGAAAATGGCTGCGGGAATTGCCCATGAAATTAATAATCCGCTTTCCATAATCGGAGAAAAAGCGGGATGGATGCGGGATTTGTTATTTGAAGAAGAATTTCAAGACAGTAAAAATTTTAAAGAGTATGTATTTTCGGTAGAAAAAATTGAAGAACATGTGGAAAGAGCCCGAAAAATAACCCACACCATGCTCGGATTTGCCAGGAGAATGGAGCATCATTTGGATGATGTTGATGTAAATCATGTGTTAAACCAGACCATAGAGCTTTTGCAAAATCATGCCCAGACAAACAACATCGAAATAAACAAGGACATGCAGCCGGATTTGCCGATTATCGCCAGTAATCAGTCCCAGCTTCAACAGGTGTTTTTGAATCTGATAATTAATGCCATCGATGCCATCGAAAAGGATGGATCGATTCATGTAAAAACACAGAAAGATGATTCCCGGATCGTGATCAGTATAAAAGATAACGGTCCGGGTATTTCCAAAGAAAACCTTCCAAAGGTTTTTGATCCCTTTTTCACCACCAAAGAGGCCGGCAAAGGGACAGGTCTCGGTCTGTCGGCGAGCTATAATATTATTGAGAAATTAGGCGGCACCATAACCGCGGAGAGCAAGCTTTCGGAAGGGACTGTTTTCAAGGTTAAACTTCCTGTTGTAATTCCGGCGAAAAAATAATAATATTTCAAGTTGGGGGCTTTGCCCCGATTGGAATGGTGGAATGATGGAATGATGGAAAAATGGAATGATGGAAAAATGGGTACTGGGCCTCCAGCTCCGCTTCCAGCCCGTAGGGCTTACAGGCCGGAGGGTAGAGTCTACGGCTCGGAGAGATAATGCAATGTTGGGTTAATGGTAAAATATGTATTGAAGATAAAATCAAAAATAGATAATATCCTTTTAAAAACCAACCTTCCAGCATTCTAACCTTCCAGTATTCCATATTCAAGGCAAGCGTTCAAGTCTCAATAAACATTCTATATTTTTATTAACTTGTAGAAGTTCCAAGACGTTAAATGGGGAAGTTAAAATGAATATGTTCCGAATACTGGTCGTAGATGACGAAGTTGATTTTTTAGAAACCATTGTAAATCGACTGAAAAAAAGGAAATTGTTTGCAGCCGGTGTTACCAGCGGAGAAGAAGCCCTCGTTCTTATAAAAAAACAATTATTTGATGTCATTATTCTCGACATCAAAATGCCGGGGGGTATGGATGGTATAGAAACTTTGAGAGAAATCAAAAAGATTCAGCCTCTGGTCGAAGTTATTCTTCTCACGGGACACGCTTCGCTGGAGACGAGCATTGAGGGAATGAAGCTGGGAGCTTTTGATTATTGCTTAAAACCCATTAAACTTGAAGAGCTATTGCAGAAAATGGCGGCGGCATTTGAAAGAAAATCCGCGCATGATAAAAAAATACGCGATGCCAAAATACAGGAACTGATCCGCTATCCCAGCAAGGTGTTTGATCAAGATTAATCATAACCCATAGCTCCTTGCTCCCTGTGTCTTGCCCAATGGTTAAATTTCTCACATATCCGTCATGGTTACATGGGACACCGGCAATCGGAACCAAAAATATTTGCCACAAAACACTGAATGACGTTAGGAGCCTTTAAAAATGAAACTCGGAATTATAGGTCTTCCCGGATCCGGTAA
>CAZIIV010000199.1:0-5551 GCA_964539365.1 uncultured Desulfobacteraceae bacterium
TTAATTAATCCTGTTTAAAAGATTACGGAAAACTTTATGATTACCCATACAACCACATGCCGGGTTATATACGGTGATACGGACAAAATGGGCTTTGTTTATCATGCCAACTATTTCCGCTGGTTTGAAAGCGCTCGCTCCGAAATGTTCAGGTATTTGGGAGTTCCTTATAAATCCATCGAATCCAGGGGATTTTTTCTCCCCTTATCCGAGGTTCACTGCAAATTCAACTCTCCTTCCCAATACGACGATATTCTACTTATAGAGGTTTCACTTGATACTCGTTTCAAGGGAGGGATGAAGTTCGATTATCAAATTTTTAGCGAAGACCGTACCAAGCTCCTTGCCAAAGGATATACAAAACATGCGTGTGTGGACGCTAACGGCCGGGTGGTTCGCCCGCCAAAATTCTTGACGGAGGTGATTGAAAAGCATCGGGTTTCCAATTAGCCCGATTAAACCATGTCTATTGATATTTCGAAATTCGACAGATGCCATCTTCTTGTTGTGGGAGATTTGATGCTCGACGAATATCTCTGGGGTGATGTGGATCGCATATCCCCGGAAGCCCCGGTCCAGGTGGTTTCTGTTAATAACGAGGACTTTGCTCTGGGAGGTGCCGGTAATGTTGTAAACAATATTGTGGCGCTTGGAGCAAAAGTATCCGTAGTGGGCGTGATCGGTACCGGTCGAAACGGACAGTTGCTTCTCAGCCGGTTCAACCAACTCGGTGTTGACACGGCAGGTATTATCGAAGAAACCGGCCGGATCACCACCCGGAAAACCCGAATTGTTGCCGCCAATCAGCAGGTACTCAGAATAGACCGAGAAACATACAAAACAATATCAGATTCAACCATAAACAAGATTACAAAATTCATAGAACATAACATGGCCCATGTTGATTTGGTATTGATTTCCGACTACGGAAAGGGTCTGATCACCAAAGACTTTCTGTCACGAGTGATTTCATGCGCACAAAAGTACAATAAAATGGTCTTTGTGGATCCCAAAGGGCTCGATTTTTCGAAATATTCAGGGGCATCCCTGCTCACACCCAACAAAAAAGAAGCGGCTCTGGCTTCCGGAGTTGATATTGTCAGTGAATCCACCCTCGAAATATCGGCAAACAAAATTCTTCACAACATCCGCCTGGATAGGGTTCTCATCACCTGCGGAAAAGAGGGTATGGTTCTGTTTGAGAAAAATAGATCCCCTTACCGAGTCAGGGCAGAGGCACGTCAGGTTTTTGATGTTTCAGGGGCCGGTGACACGGTTCTCGCTGTCCTGGGTCTGGCCGTAGCCTCCGGGCTTTCCATCAAAAACAGTGTGGCTGTGGCCAATACCGCCGCCGGAATTGTTGTGGGCAAGGTAGGAACCGCAACCGTGTCAAAACAAGAACTCGCTTCGGCCTTGAAAATCGTTATGGGCAAGGCGGGAACCGCATCGGTGTCGAATCAGGAACTCGCTTCGGCAGTTAAATCGGATGATACTGGTCTCCCGGCTAAATACAAAGAACTTTCCGAGCTTCCGTCACTCGTCGGAGAACTCAAGAAAAAAGGGAAACGGATCATTTTAACCAACGGCTGTTTTGACCTTCTGCATGTGGGCCATATCCTGCTCTTCTCTGCGTCAAAACAGTTGGGAGACATCCTTATCGTTGCCATCGACGACGATGAATCTGTAAAAATATTGAAAGGACCGGGGAGACCTGTACTGCATTCAAAAGAACGGGTCAGGATTTTAAGTGCCCTGGATGCTGTGGATTATGTTGTGGTTTTTTCCTCCCGGGAACTGATCAAACTTATTGAAATTATACGGCCGGATGTGCTGACCAAAGGTTCAAATTATACATCCGGGGAAGTTTTCGGACGCGAACGGGTTGAACAGCTCGGGGGACGCGTGGTCCTGATTCCGGTTTCAGAAGATATTTCATCCACCCGAATTATTAACGATATCAAAAGCAATGTCTAACCCGGATAATTCACGAGTCCGAAGGGTGAAAATTTTCATGAAATATTCGGGCTAAACACTTCGGAAAACAAACACCATGCCGTATCTAAAGGAAACTGCCGACGGAATTACCCTCACGGTTTATATTCAACCCAGATCCTCAAAAAACATGATTGCAGGAGTACATGACCATGCCCTGAAAATCAAACTTACCTCGCCTCCCGTAGACGGCGCCGCCAACAAGATGTGTATTCAATATCTTGCAAAATGCCTAAAACTTCCCAAATCATCCATTGTAATCGTATCCGGACATAAAAGTCGGACAAAGCAGCTGCTTTTACGGTACCAAAATGAAACACACGCAAGAGGAGTCGAGGCTGCACATATCAGGTCACTAATTTCTTCATTAATATCTCAAAAAACATCTTGACATATTTTACGTCTATGTTTATTAATGCAGTTTGCAATTCTTTGATGCGGGGTGGAGCAGTCTGGTAGCTCGTCGGGCTCATAACCCGAAGGTCATCGGTTCAAATCCGGTCCCCGCTACCACAATAAATACAGGGACTTAGAGCAAATTTTAAGTCCCTTTTTTCATTTAATAAAAATATAACCCACAAAAAAGGGGAATGACATGAAGCCGAAATTACAACTTGAAATGAAAGTACCCGTCGAAATATTTAAAGACGGATCGGTTTATGTTTCCTGTTGCCCTATTTTTGATGTGTATTCCCAAGGAAATACTGAAGAAGAAGCCAGGAAAAACCTGGTGGAAGCCCTAACCGGTTTTATTATTACATGTTATGAAATGGGAACATTATCAGCAGTGCTCAGAGATTCAGGTTTTATCCCTGCGCAAGAAGTTGAACCCGAAGAATCAGAAGACCAGGATGTAAATTTTATAGATATCCCCCTGCCATTTATGTATAAAAAAAATGGGCCTATTGAATGTCTCGCCTAACTCCTGTTTATTGGAAAAAACTTGAATGTGTTTTCTTAAGAGACGGATTTACATATAAAAGACAAAATGGTTCTCACAGGTTTTATACAAAAGCTGGAATAATTCGTCCAATTGTTATACCTGCCTACAAAACACCACTTAGCACACACATTATTAGGTCAAATCTAAGAACAGCAGGGATGTCCCGGGATAGGTATTTTGAGTTGCTAAATGACTGTTAGGCCAATTTGTTTTCATATTCACTCCTGTCTTGAACATGAAAAATTGTATATGGAAAGAATCCTCAAAAAGCATCACAATAAAAATTATTGCTGACAAAATGGTTTTTCTATCCAGCCATGGGATTTAGCAATACATATGGAGAACCTAAAACCCCAATAGCCCGGCGAGAAACCGGGCTATTCCCATTCATTGAATTTTCTCTTCCTTATTCCTGCCGATAATGCAGCATTGGCTAAATACTGGCGATTTAGTTATAAAGTAAAGTCAAGATCCGATATTACATCGCCGTCAAACAATTCGACATCGCTCGCCTGGATGTTTTTCCCAAAGGTCGAAGCAACAACGCGATAGGTCCCGGCAGGCAGATTGACACTGTAGTTTCCCCCATTGGCGATATTGCGCATCGTGACTTCTATCGTAGTTGTCCCACCATTGCAAGTGACTACCTGACGAAAGCTTATGGTGACATATTGAGTCGTGCTTCCGCCGGAAATGGTCACATTACCTCCGATAGTACCGGTCTCGGTCGCCGGAATGAGAATGAACGGTTGGGTCTGAACCGTGTCCGTAAGAGCTTCAACATCGATACAGCCAGGATTATAACCTTCGGCAAACGCTACTATATTATAGGTTCCGGGTGAGAGGAAAAGTGCGTACTCGCCATTGATGTCGCTTGTTGTCGCGGCCTGTACCAGAACCCAATCTTTCTCGTCCGGTTCCACATCGTTATAAAGCTGGGCACTCACCAGGACGCCCTGGAGATTGTTGCCTGTTTCATCTTCGGTTACGGTGCCGTCGATAATGGCATGTGTTAAGGTATCGAGGACCTTGATCGTCGGTTTTAAATGCCACTGTCCGCTGGAACCCGCTTTTATCACCGATTTGGAGACGTCGAAATCAAGTATCAGTTCCGTCGTCTGGTTGGTGTTAATGTCAAAACCGTTCACAAGTTTAACCCCGGTTTGCGGTCCACTCGGCACTTTCAGTTCATGGATCGAATCCATACCGTCCGCAAGGATCACGTAATTGGCAAATGGATGTGTTTGACTGAAGATATTCAGACTGTCGTCCGGCGTGTCTCCGATAATTAGACGCATTTGGGTATAATGGCCTACATCCAGTGTGGCCAGACCCAGATCTTCTCTGACGCCATTGACCAGCTCAAGCAAGTTAAAGGTTTGCAGGGGCGAGGCCACAGTTTTCCAGCCGCCTCCGTCATCTCTATGGACTTTGATTTTGTCAATGGTTACATAGACCGCCTGGTACTGATAAAGGCTAGTGTCGGTAAGACTCATAGACAATTCCCCTGTGCCTCCAGAGCTGCCGCCAGAGCCACCGCCGCCACATGCAACCAGGAGGCTGCTCGCTAAAATGCCGATAATAAACATCGCTCTTTTGCATCCCGTCACCATCATATCGCTACCTCCTTTCCGAAGGACCTGTCTGTTTTATTACACCGTCTGTTTGGGATGTAACAATAGACAATTGGCTTTAGAAAAACTACTACTTTTCACAAGTACGTAATTTCCTTTCCTTGAATAACAATATTAAATTAAATTGCCTGTTGCTCAGAATAACTCAGGCCGCTTACCTGCCTTTCCGACAGATTATCGCTAAGAATAAATTTTGACTAACTTTATTACATTTTTATACGCAAAAATTATGCAATATTAGCGTCTCGAATAAAAATCTATAATTTTCAACCAGTTAAATAAATTGAATATAATTTCAGTTTGAAAAGATGTGAAATTAATTTGCCAAATATTGTGTAGTTAATTTCACAATCTACAATGGCTTTTATAATTTTTGAAGGCCAAAATATCTGTAATAAAAACAAGTCATCACCGATCCTAAATGTTTCAGCGGTGATATCGTTCTTTAAGCGGGGCAAATCCATTTCCGGCAGTTTGTTTTTATTGCATTTTGATGATATCTGTATAAAAATTAGAGTTGATTCAGGTTGTACCTTTGGCAATATATGTCAGGATTGATTTCGACTATAAACCATCACTTTTCGGAAAGTTAATCTATAGACACTTAAACCTCAACACCTCAATTCAGGCGTTAATATCAAAATATTGTCCTCCGAAATAACGTTCAAATAAATTCAATAGACAATTTCTAACCAGCTGACCCATCCTTTGAAGCTGTTCAGTTTTTTCCGCTGATATTTGGCGGCAACGCAAATTTAAACTGAAACCTGTCAATAAATGGCATAGTTGTTGACAAATATTGTCCATTAAATTTGATACGCAATTTAAACAAATAATATAACCCAATGTATTTTAATGATATTTCTATTTTCTGAATTTCCACTTATGTTTTGCATAATTTTTGCATGAATCTAAATAAACTTGGTTAGGGATACAGAGCGAAAGGGCAAACCTGTTGAAAAGCAGGGACGCAAAGCCACGG
>CAZIIV010000200.1:0-5149 GCA_964539365.1 uncultured Desulfobacteraceae bacterium
AACCCTGGATCAATTTAACTGAGCATAGGTGGTATGATTTTGGTGAGCGCTATAGAATAAGGGGATGTTTCTCTATTAACCGAGCTATTTCGTTGCCAAAAGGCTTCTCTGGATGCTCATGAGCACGTTTTACAGCTTGAACTAACGATTCATCAGAAGCAGTTTCGGCCTCTGCTAAGCCCCATAAAATATGTTCAATATATGAGTGGTTAGCTGTATCAGAGATTTTCAAACTTAAATCAGAAAATCGTGTTGGGTCTTTTTTGGTAGCTTCCTGAAGTTCTCTAGCAAGTTCTCTTGCTCCACCAGAAATGAAGTTGCGACCACGGAGTCTATCCTCATCATTAACATAGCATTCAATTGCAGACAGCCAATGCCTATCTTTCATTTTTCTGCAATTTGCACGTTTGATAGGGGAATCAACCTCTCCCACCTCCATATGAGTTGGTTTTGCAATTTTTCTTTCTGGAAATTTTCGGCGGAGTTGATGCAGTCTTGATAGAGCAAACCAACTAAGCAACTCCTCGCCTATTGTTTCGAGAATACACCATTGTTCATATCCTGATCGATTAAGATCGTGTATGATGCCTTTTTTTGTCCAAAATGGATCTGTCTCACCATTCTGTTTGATTTTTCTGAGAACGCGAATAGCAAGATCGATTTCCGGTGTATGGTTAAGAATAGCTTGCTCAATATCTTTTTTCTCCGAATAACTTAAATGTTGGAAGGCCTCGTGGCAAGCATGAGCAAATGACAGCCAATCTGCTCCATGCCAACCGGCATCAAAAATCATTTCGTTTTTTACAAGTGTGTGCAACTGATTTCCAAAATAAGTTGGGTTACTTTGAATTGCCTCCAAATGTAAATGCATCAGACATTGATGCTTATGAGGGTTTAGTTTTTCGAGATAGATGATTGCAGTTTCTGGATCATCTTGTACAACTCTCTTGAGAGCTGACCGATATATCCCTAAAAATTCGTCAAACCCGAAACGGTGTCCCGAAAAGGTTCTATAATTAAAACTATACCAGCTTTTTCCTTTCTCGCCCTCTGAAATAACCATTTCGATTGAACGAACTAGTGCATCAGTCGTTCCTTGCAAAAAAGCTTGTGGTGCTTTCTTTGAGAGATTGTCAAGTAAGTAGGTTTCAATCGTTTTTAGATCATCACTTTCGAACGGATTGCGTCCTGGATTCAATGCAAACCAAGCTTCGAAAAGCGAATAAAGAATGCGTCCACACAGCTCAGGTGTTTTTTCTCCCCATGTGTGCAGCAACATCGAAATACGTTGGCTTCCGGATCCTTGAACAGTTGACTTGGTTGGGAATTAATTACATCTTCACATAATTTGAGAAGGTCTTCATCAGGTTTGTTACGCCTCACAAAACCGAACCAATTCATGAGCCGTTCTGCACGTTCCGTGTCACCACCCCACCAAGAACGCAATAAACTTGCGGTTTCTGCTGGTCGTTCTCCGGCAATATTGGAAAGCCACCATAAAATTTCTTCAGATCGTTCTTTATCCTCACCTTCAATTTGCTTTCGAATCCAACTTTTTTCATTCAGCAAATCAAACCATGCATGAGTTGACAAGACCGAACTACGAAAGAAATGATGGAATTTTCCGCTTGGCTTATTAAATCGAGAAATTATCTCAAATTCTTTTTCGTTCGGCTTATCGATGGAGTTCAGCCAATGACAGATAGCAGTCTTGATATGAAAACGAATATCGTTGCTGGAAAGAACCGACGAAAGTTCTATGAGATATCGACTAATGTCATTTTGCCTTAGAGCTTCGAGAATCTGGCGTACCTGTGTCCGTCTAAATAAATGCTGTTCTGTTGCCGTTAGCAGACCTAATAACCTAATGTTTTGACTCGAAAATGTTCTTGCATAGATATGATCGAAGAAGCTCTCATGAAAGAAATTTAATTGACCTCGAGAAGATATGATCAATCCTTCTGACGTCAAAATATCGACAGCGCTTGGAAAGGTATCCAGAACCGCAACTGGGGCACTCAATTTTTGCCGCTCATTCATCCATTCACACATGGCTGCCAATGGCTGAATCAGTGACCAAGGTGGTTTTCGTTCTTTTGTTATAGTACGTTGTTTTTTTTCGATCAGTTTTTCGTGCAAGTTTGACCGGGAATGAAATGAAAATTCTGGATCATCGATTTCCAAAAAAACGGCAAGGTTAATAGGTAATCGTAGCAATTGACGCTGTGGCTCATTTATCGAAGCCACATTAACACCCTTCTTTTCTAAAAGTGGTTCGACCTCTTCTTTCCAATCGAGCAATGGAACATCGATTTGCGTTGTCCGACTAGCCTCTTTAAGGTTTTTTAGCCTCGGATCACTATCCAGATCAAATGTTCGGCATCCAACAACGATTCTGACATTTCCAAAATTATGAGCATCGGTAATCAATCGAAATATAACTTCTCTAACCTGTCCCTCACGACCTGATATTTCGCTGATGGCATCAACTTGATCTATAGAAAGAATGGAAGGTGTGTCTGGGAAGGTTCCCTTCAGAGTGCTGACCGGACTTTCCTCTCGACCAGTCAGTTCTTTTCCAAGCTCCTCGCTGGTAGCGCACGACAAATGGTGATCAACCCTAAATGCTAAATGAGGAACTTTTAGTTCCCGGAGTTTAGCAATTGCACCACGTAAAACCCCCGATTTCCCAGAGCCAGCAACACCCGTTAGCAATACCAATTCTGGACCATCAGATTCAAGTATTTCATCAACAAGATTGATAGTTTGACCTCTGGAGATTGTCTCTCCACCTGCGCCAAAAGGTGTATATGTTTGAAGATAAGCCTCGGTTTCGTCGTTCAACCGTTTTTGAATAGTTGGATCAAACGTCCATTCTTTAAATTTCAGTGTTCCTTGTAACTTTATAGCATTGCGTACAGCGTCTACTGTGAGGGTTTTATTGAAATTATTTTCAAGGATTTCCCGAAGATTAGGAAATGCACTTTTCCCGCCCTCATGAAAATATAGGTCTCCAAAAGACTCATTTAATGAATCCAATTGTCTTTCAGGAATGATTTCAACGTAGCTCCGATTAAGCCAATCGAATATGATTTCATCGGGCTGCTGCCACTCTTCTTTTAATTGCTGAAAGGAATCTTTTTGCTTCTCAGAAAGTATCTTAGCATATTGATCATGTGAGTTCGCGGTTCGAGCCTTTTCGGTAAGTGTTCTGAAGTCTTTGGCATTGTCTTGAGAGACAAAAAAGCAGCTTGCATTTTTATCTGCCGACAGCCGATTTGAAAAAGCTTTGAGCACTCCCTCTCTCTTGAGAGCACTAATTGTCCAATTACCAGCAGGAGAATTCATCTTGGTTTGATGCCACTCTGTAATTTCTCCATGACAAATAGCAAATTCAAAACCTTGATATCCCGTTTCGACGCTTTCAAAATTTAACCAATGTGCCTTGTTGGCAATTACATCCATTAAAGAGCGGACCAACCACTTCGCTTCATATCGATTCCCGAGCTTATCTGCTATTCCACCTGGTATCATTTTGTATTAACCCAAATAATCAATTTCTATCCTAATAAATGAGGGATCTATTGGTTGTTCATAATCCTCTATTTGTTTATCGTTTTACTGTGTTACCCGGGTCACATAACCAGCTAGTATATTGTCTCTATGGCTTTAAAAATTAATATAATATTTAGAAGAAATTTCTATATCATGATATTGTTATCCGTATAAAACCACAATCTGAATATTATCCAAGAGACTACATAATTATGAAAGTGCCCAGCATTTACATTCAATAATACTTGCCAAAACTATCAAAAGTGCGATTCAGCCATAATATTGTCGTTTCATAGCCGTAGTGCTCATTTAATGCCAAGTTCACCCGTCAAGCATCCGCGAAGGCAGTGGTTAAGAGAATGTTTACTCAAAAGTGACTATTGAAAAAAGGCCACGAAGGTCCCCGGTCGGCTATGCAACACGATGTTAAGTGTCGTGATGCGAGGGAGAAGAATCTTCTACGTTTCTCCTGGCCCAAGTAAGTTTTTATTAAACAATACCAATCTCTCATTTAGGTTGGAAGTGTTGGAATTCGAATTGGCCAATGCTATCTATTTTATGGTTGCTGATGAAATAGGTAGAAATCATATCAGCTCAAAAGGCTCCATTTTTCATTTCAGGCCAAGTTAAGTTATCTTCGGAAACAAAATTGCCCAATGTTTTTTGATGCCCTTTAAAGGAGCCCATAGCACGCGGCTGAAGAGGTTTCGATAATGCTGCATCCCAAGCCGCTTTTACAATATCTACGTCTGAAACAAGGTCTGTTACTTCCTGGGCATTCAACACATCGAATCCTTTTTGTGAATAATAAGATAACATCCTGACAAACTCAATAAAATTCTCCCTTATTACATCATCCTTGTGGGCTGCCTGAGCCAGTTCAAAATATTTTGCTTTTCTTTCGCCTTGCCAAACAGGACTCTCCAATCTGAATAATAAATATTTTTCAGCC
The DNA here is from genome assembly GCA_964539365.1 of uncultured Desulfobacteraceae bacterium. Lineage (GTDB taxonomy): Bacteria > Desulfobacterota > Desulfobacteria > Desulfobacterales > UBA11574 > S5133MH16. The sequence goes on from CAZIIV010000200.1 coordinate 4,508, forward strand.
AACATCTCACTATGGCCCCACAATTCATGGATTCCTTCTTGTTGAGAAAATCTTTCTATAACATTTTCAGCTATATATTCTTGAGCTACAGAGGCTAACTCGGACCTTAAAGAGGCTATTAAATCTGTACCTTCACCCCGAAAACGATCAGGATCCCAGGGTTCAAGCAATTCAAATATTTGGCTCGCTATTTGTGGAGCACCTTTTACAAATTGAACCATAAATTCTTTTTCATTTTTCCGGGCTTCAACATACGCCGGATCATTTCTAAAATGAATCCACTTTTCGACCATATTGAGCAATTTTTCGAATTTTTCGATCCCTACTAAACAATAATTGCGGGCAAAAGAAGATAAATCACAACACAATTGTTCCATTAAGACTAAAATTTTCTCTGCCTCTGCTGTCTTACTTTTTAAATTATCTAAATCATTTTGATCGGAAGCTTCTTCCAATAATGACAGCCTATATTTTATTGAAGTATCGAAAACTTCAGAAAGAACACGCTTTCTATCCTCAGCACGCGATAATGAATGGTTTGAAAGCCAATCTGCTGCTGTTTTAGCTGTTGGACTTTGGCACCACTTTCTATAAAATTCCAAAAATTCTTTCCATGTAAAAGCATGAGGTTTTTCAACAATC
>CAZIIV010000200.1:5159-5474 GCA_964539365.1 uncultured Desulfobacteraceae bacterium
GATTGAAATGTAAATCGTTCGCCAACAGCTGATAAAAGATCTGTAATCTTCTTCCTTTCTGCTTCTTCAATCCCAAAGTTACTACAAATATTTTCTAATTCCTCAGATATAATCGAAATGTTTTTATTGTACGAATCTTTACCATCTTGTGAACTTTTATCTATTATTCCCAACGCGGATACATGATACATAATTTCTTCGTTCTCTAATATATTTCTATAGACAAGTGGAAATTCAAATTTCAACAATTGAAAAAGGATTATAAAGTTCCAACGTAATTCATACTTTTCATGCCTTTGGATTTCTGGTTTTAGG
>CAZIIV010000201.1:0-5473 GCA_964539365.1 uncultured Desulfobacteraceae bacterium
TTGATATTCATGGGATAGTAGGCATAATTTGCCCATGGTATTTCATAAATTCTGCCGTGTTTCAGCCATAGTTTGGGAACAGCCAGATGATGGATCAGGGCATCACGGGATATGGGGGGAGTGAGATTTAGGATAAATTCTGTGAATAAAAACACCACAACAATGGCACATAAAAAGAATGGTGCTGTATTCTCTGAAGATTTACGATTCATGATTTTTAGTGAAAACTTTGTCGATAAGGACGGTTTCCCTGATATAATTCTAATCTTTTTTTTAATCCCGAAATGAACCCCTTAGGACCATCCGGAAGGGCCAGTTTAATCGCCTTTTTTTCGGTTATAACTGCTTTATAAAACTGCCCTGTCTCAGCATAAGCCGCAGCAAGCGTATCAAGTGCCAAAGGCTGTTGATACTGTGTAATTCTACACAACTTTTTCGCCGTTTTTAAAGCTTCTCTGCCATTTCGGTGTCTTCCATCTTCATGAGTGGCCAGTATCCATGATAAGTTATATAGCGCCTGGGTCATTTCAGGGTTCAATTCCAGCGCTTTTTTATAAAAAAAGATCGCCCTTTCAATATTCGTGTGATTTGCAGAAATTTTTCCAAGATTGTAGTATGCTCCCGCATAATTTGGATTATTTTTCAGGGCTTCATAATAGTGATAAACGGCTTCTTTCTCATTCCCTTGAAAAAGAAATGCAGTTCCCAGATTGTTGTGGGCTTCTGTATAGTTTGGTTTTATCCGAAGCGCTTCTTTATAGTGATCAATGGCTTCTTCATAATGTTTTTGATTAGCCAAAATGTAACCCATGTTGTTATGCGCTTGAGCATAATTTGGATTGATCTTCAACGCTTTTGAATAATGAAAAATGGCTTTATTGAAATCGCCTTGCTGCTCCAAAGCATTACCCAATTCATAGTGAGCCAGGCTGTTGTTGTGGGTAACCCTGATGGTATGCGTAAAAAGTGTTACTCCATTTTGCCAGTGTTTTATTTGCGACATAGTTAATACCATGAGGATTGATAAAAGCGTGACGACAATTACGATGAATTCTATTTTTTTATGAGGCCATCGGCCAACGAGATCATTCATACCCCAGGCAATAATGATAAAAAGACCTATAAGCGGCACATAAACAAAACGGTCCGCCATTGCCGGCCATAAACCCGCCTGTACCAACCCGGTTGCGGGTACAAGTGTTCCGATATACCATAGCCATCCGATTGTGAAATATGGTTTCGATCTTACCCAGCGAAATGCCAAAAAAGTGATACATATCAGCAATAAAAAAGCACCGCAAATCTGCCATACCGGCAGTGTGGTGGGATACGGATAATACACCGTCAGATTATGAGGCCAAATCATTTTTTTAATGTATCCGACATAGGAGACCAAAGCATTGGCGATGCGAAGCTTAACCGGAATCGAAGTGGTGGATATTTCAATATTTAAACGCTGAAAAGATAAAGCGGATAAACAGATACAAATGGATGCAAATATAAATAACGGGATTTTTTCCAAAACCACACGTAAAATAAGCGATTTTCGAGATTCGGAATGAATCGATTTTAAGGCTTCCTGAGAACCGGAACAGGACTGAATCAGCTTAATACGACGAAGCGGCCAGTAATCCAGCAAAAGAAGTACGAAGGGCAGCGTTACAAGTGTGGGTTTGGACATGAGACCCAATACAAAAACAAACAAGACAGGCAGATATCTATATAAATTAGGTTGTTCAGTGTAACGAACGTAAGCTAATATCGTCAGCATCCAGAAAAAGGTGCTCAAAACATTTTTTCGTTCCGACGCCCATGCAACCGATTCCACATTCAGAGGATGCAAGCCAAACAATACGGCTACAAGAGCACTTTGCCATAGTGCGCCAGTCATCCGTTTAAACACAAAAAACAGCAACAACGTGTTTGTAATATGAAGGAGCAAATTTATCAGATGGTGCATTGCGGGGTTCAACCCAAAGAGCTGAAAGATCACCATATGTGACATCCATGTTAATGGATGCCAATATCCGAAGTCTGTACTCCTGAACGTCCATGCGATATTTTTCCAGGTAATTCCCTCATGCACATGAGTGTTTTTGGTGATATATCCATGGTCGTCAAAAGCCAAAAACTCGTGAGATGGCAACTCACGGTAGACCGAAAGTATTATTACCACAAAAAGCAGACAGATGATAAATTCCAGACGTATTTTATCTTTGGCATTAAACATTATAAAAGAAGTCCTGAAGAAAAACCCTTGTCTACTCGATCTTTATCTTGACACCGGACTGCTAATTCAAGATTATACATTTGCAATTTTATACGGTTCTGAATCTATTAGAATTACGCAACAAGCGTGCCAAAAAATGTCATAAATATAAATGATGTCAAATTTATAAACTTTCACATAAAATTTGTAAAGAAATGTTACAAAAAGAACATATCATTAAACGGTTTGATGCACTTGCAGAAAAACGCCAATACTGGAGAAAGCGCAATAAATACTATTATTCGGATCAGGAGAAATACTATCGATTTTTAACATCCGACGGAAAATCCATACTAGAATTAGGATGCGGAACCGGAGAGCTTCTAAATGTCCTTGAACCCAGGCGTGGGGTAGGGATCGATTTCAGCCCGGAAATGGTGAGTATAGCCAGGGAGCGATACCCGCATCTCGAATTTCGCATGGCAGATATCGAGAGTTTAGACGGGTGGGGAGAAACTTTTGATATTTTAATATTGTCGGACGTCGTTGGCCATCTATCGGACATCGAAGAAACATTCAGACAACTCCACATCTTTTGCAGACCCGATACCAGAATTATCGTTTCATATTACAATTTTCTCTGGGAGCCGATTCTTAAGGTGGGCGAATTACTGGGGCAGAAAATGCCCCAGCAACACCAGAACTGGCTATCCTCAGATGATATCTGCAACCTTCTTTCCCTGGCTCATTTTCAGGTGGTAAAATCCGAATTTCGTTTACTGGTCCCAAAAAATATTCCCTGGATCAGTAATTTTATCAACAAATATTTTGCTTCGCTGCCGGGTTTGAGAAAATTGTGTCTTTGCCGGTATATCATTGCCAGACCTATCAAGCACCAAGAGAAAAGAGAATTTTCCACTACTATTTTAATACCGTGCAAAAACGAAAAAGGCAATATCGAACCGGCTATAAAACGAATCCCGCCCTTTGGTAAACACCAGGAGATTATTTTTGTTGACGGCCATTCTACGGATGGAACTCAGGAAGAAATAAACAGAATTATCAACACCTATCCGGAAAAAGACATCAGGCTCATTATACAAAATAGTCACGGAAAGGGAGATGCTGTGAGAGAAGGCTTTGCTGCCGCCAAAGGGGATATCCTGATGATCCTCGATGCTGACCTTACGGTTCCGCCGGAAGATCTGCCTAAGTTTTATAGGGCTCTGGCCGAGGACCATGGAGAGTTCATCAATGGCTGTCGCCTGGTCTATCCCATGGAAAAACAGGCCATGCGAATTTTGAATTATTTTGGAAATAAATTTTTTTCCATAATGTTCACCTGGATTCTGAACCAAAGGTTCAAGGATACCCTCTGTGGTACCAAAGCCCTTTTTAAAAAGGATTATGAAAAAATTCAGGCCAACAGGATTTATTTCGGCGATTTTGACCCTTTCGGCGATTTTGATCTTATTTTCGGTGCTGTAAAACAGAATTTAAAAGTGGTCGAGGTGCCGATACGATACAGGGAAAGAACTTATGGTAAAACAAACATCAGTCGTTTCCGCCACGGATGGTTGTTGATGAAAATGACCCTCTTCGCGTATAAAAAAATTAAAATTTTATAAATTGGTTATGATTATGCATCAAGATAGTCACATTCTGAATGAAAGAAAGCAGATATGGAAATCCAAGAAGATTTTAAAAAGGCTTTATCATAATTGGTACCGTAGAATCCGAAATTCCCTAAGACCAGGTTTAATTTTGGAAATTGGGGGCGGAAGCGGTAACTTAAAGGAATTTTTTCCTGATGTGATCAGTTCCGATATTGTGTTTGTGCCATGGATTGATGCTGTTCTGGATGCACACCACCTCCCTTTCCATGATGAGACCTTCGACAACATAGTACTGTTTGATGTGCTGCATCACTTGAACAATCCGGCTCAATTCTTTCGCGATGCGAAAAAGGTTCTTAAGCAAAAAGGTAGAATTGTATTAATGGAACCTTATATATCCTGGGCTTCTTTTTTAATCTATCGGTTTCTCCACCACGAAGGGATGGACTGGAATATAGACCCCTTTGAAAAAGGATGGTTGGAGAAAGATAAGAACCGCTTTCAGGACAATCAGGCCATACCGTCCCTAATATTCGAAAGATACAAGCACCGGTTTGCAGAAAATTTTCCCGGCCTGAAAATTATCAAAAAAGAAAGAACGGACTTTATTATATATCCTTTAAGCGGAGGCTTTCATAATCCCAGCCTATGTCCGTTAATTTTATATTCAACCTTTATGTATTTGGAAAAGATTTTGAATCCTTTGAATCGCTTTTTAGCATTTCGACTGTTTATAGTTTTGGAAAGAATTTAAATATTATTTATGAAAATCCCCGCAGAAGACTCCGCCATTTATGCCGGAGATGAATGCGGTGCGGGCGTAAGGGGGATGAAATCCCCCTCAATGTAGTTTAAGAACCCTGCCTTTTAAGGCGGGGAGTTTCACTTAAATATTGAAATAAAAAAGGAGGCCCCCCCCCTCCTTTTTTATTTATTGAAACATCATTAAATATTACTTTTCAGTAAGCCCCCCACTATTATCAAGTAAGTAAGAGGTGTCGGAACTATCGTGGCTGAACCAAAAATCTGTGCTAACAGTAACTGTGCCATCCTCATTATCATCTATAGTTCCACCACTACTCGTTACGTTTGTATCATTTCTATATACGTTATCAAACTCAACATCACCGGTAAGTTGAGTCCCGGTCGTTGATGGATCCGCAAAGTAAGCCATGGCCGCATTGTAAAAATTCTTGGCTTCACTTTGGGCCGCTGAGTCCTGCCCCCGGGTCCGATAGGCCAGAAAGTTGGGAATGGCGATGGCGGCCAGGATACCGATAATCGCGATAACGATCATCAGTTCGATGAGTGTAAAACCTTTTTGATTGTTTGCTCTTAGTTTTTGTAACATGTTCTTCCTCCTTTTAAATTTAAATGTTATTAATTTTTTTAACACTTTTTTATATTTATATTTGTCGAAGTCAAAGTTGTTTCCATCTTTAGCAAGTAATATGCCAGGAGTCGGCAAAGCAGGGATAAAGATTATAACCGCTTGAGATTATATTGTTATTAACAATATAAAAAGAGGGGAGATTTTTTTTCTTTGAGGTTAATATGACAATTTTTGTCAAGTTTTGTAGATTTTGTCAAATATTTACTTTTCTATTGCCAGTTTCTGCAGTCGATAACGAAACGTGCGAAAGCTGAT
>CAZIIV010000202.1:0-5448 GCA_964539365.1 uncultured Desulfobacteraceae bacterium
AAAGACAGGCATTTATTAAAGTTACACTGGCGTTACCGTAATACCTTAATGATTTTTAGATGTGTCAAAATCTTTGCGTCGGTTTTCCAGGATTTTCTCCTGTAGGGGAATCTTCAGGTCGTAGGCACTTATAGTGTTTACCGACAGGGAAAGAACGGGAAGCATTACCAATTTGTTAAAATGGTTATCACACATTAACTTATTCATTTTTTGAGCGAAAGCCTTGCAATCAGGTGTCAGGTGTCAGGTTTCAGGAGTAAGAAACGAATTAGCTGACACCTGACACCTGAACCCAAAAGTCTTGGATAGTAATTAACAAACTGGTAATGCACCCAAAGAACGTGCCGTAGATCTGTCATCTTGATGCTTACAATATCTTCCTCAGATGGATGGAATAGATTTAATATATTTATGGACGTGCATCTTGTTCCCATTGTGAAACCCAAGGCGCGTCGAAGAGGGGAGGTGGTATTTGGTTTTGATATGACTTAGCTTGTTGGCAGGTAGAATGAATAATGACATTCAGACAAACGTGAAAGGAGGGATCAAATGCCGAACATCAGTGGAACATATACAATCGTAGTTAAAGGAAATAAGATCGTCTCCGTCGTGAAGGACCAAGAACCGATGAATGAAACAGATGTTCGTGTGCCTAAACCTAATTTTGAAGACAATCCACCACCAGGTCACGATCTTGTGCATGGTTGTATTGGCTTGGGTATGGCCTATGAAATTGAAGGGCGTCAAACATGCCGATGGCTGTTTGATTCGTGGTGGTGACCGTAATGGAAAGGGTAGTTTACCCTTTTCGAGGAAAGGACTTTGGTAGTTGTAAGGTTCATAATGGTCTTGTGAACGCCTAAGAATCGCGCGATAGAAATGGCGCCTTCGGGCGCCTATTCCTTTCAGTGTTACCGTAATGATCTTGCCACTTTTATCCATTGTTAGCATCGCGGCAAGAACGTAGCGAGCTGCGAATTTTACAATGATGGGAGTGCTCTGCCTGAGAATCAATATAAAGGCGATAGAATCGGATTGGTATATCCCTGGTTACGTTTTGACGAAGTCCTAGACGTACTCAGAAATGAAAGGCCGCTTTATGCTGTATTTATCGGATCTACCGAGTTGGGATACATATGTACAAAGCAAGAACCTGTGGGCGAAGAGGATGATGAGTCTTAATGCTTGACTTTTAGTTCAGCTCATATGTAAAGGTCTTATCAACTCTGAGCGAGCAAAAGTGGAATCTAGAAACTTAGTCTGAGTTATCATGGCAATTTAATCAATCCAGGTTCAAATTTTGGATTCGGAAATATGAAATCTAAACGCAGTCCAAAATCTGATCTTTTTGTCGTCTGGCTGCCACAGCGGACGTTAAAGCAAAAAGAGATAGAGGAAATTGTCGATTTTGACATAAGCACCATCACCGAGCTTACCGGTGCGTATTTGGCCCATTTTAAAGACCCCTTTACTTCGGCAGACGTTATGAAACAGCGGCTTCATCAAATCTTTGGCGATGAGGCACGAATCCTCAATGTACTCCAAGACGAAAACGGACACATTCTGATTCCTACCGGTAATATCAGTGTTGTACTGACCAATGCACTTTCCAACCAGCGGCTCGACGAGTGGGCGAAATCAAATCGACTGAAGGTTATATCTCAAAGCAAGTGGCGTCCAAGAGCTGTGCTTCTTGCTACTGAAAATGATGAACCCTCTGAGCTCAACAGGGCTTTGGAGGCGCTACAGAATGATCCGAAAGTCGAGATCGCCGAACAGGAGGTCTTTACTCATTTTCAACGTGAAGGTGAAAAAGCCAACCGAACAAATTATTCAAAATCATAGGAGGTCCAATCATGAAGCTCAGTATTAATAAGACTGATACAATTGAATTGGATGAAGTGCAGGCCGCCGATGGAAGGTCTCGCTATGGCCGAGAATTTAATGTCCGAGAGCGCAAGGATTCCGGGCGTTTGAGTGAAATTATAAACCGCGCTGCTCGGAGTCATTTCGGAATGCCGGACGCAGACCGGTTTTTTGAAGGAGGGCGAGAGGCCAAAAAAGCGGCTGATAAGATCCAACCGGCGATATTCGTCGAACGTAATACAGGGCTCCTTAGAATGGTTTACAAAGAACTGGCCATCCGTTTTGACAAAAATGTTAGGACTAAGACTCGAAAAAAGATTCTTGAAAAATTCAATCTCAAAGTACGGCGTCGCGGTAGGTATAACAAGGCGCTGAATATAGTGCATGATCCGAATCGCAGAATTCTCGCCCAGCGCGTCGTCGAGGTATCTAATGAACTGATGTCACACGATGAGGTGGAGACCGTTTCGCCGAATTTTGTATCGGAGTTTCCGCGAGTCGCACCGCCAACCCCCAGTGTTGCCCAATGGCATCTCAAATTTCAACGTGATACGAGCCAAAAACAAGGTTCCGACGTTGATATCCGTGCCGCTTGGAGAACAACCTTGGGTTCGCCCCAGGTCGTAGTTGCTGTTTTGGACGACGGTGTCGACGTGGAGCATCCTAATCTCCGTTATAATATCGTTTCTCGACCGGACCCAAGCGATCCTCGTGATCTTGTCGGTCGAGATTTCTTTATATCAGATGACGATCATCCCGACCATTTCAATCCGCGGCCCAAGCGCTTTCAATGGCCATACCACACAATGGCAGGAAATGATATCCACGGAACGCCCTGTGCAGGTGTGGTTGCGGCAAGCGGACGCTTTAACAAGATTTATGGGGCTGCGCCTCGATGCAAGATTTTGCCCGTTAAGATATTTCACGATGATGATTTGGCATCAGAGGCTCGCGTTTCTGATGCGATAATGTATTCCGGGCTCTTTTCAGATATCCTATCATGCTCATGGAGTGGTCCGAATAGTTCGATTATCGATGCTGCATTGCATGACGTTGCCAAGGGCGTTTTCGATTCTCGGAGGGAAACTCGCGGTACGCCGATTTTTTTTGCGGCAGGTAATGGTGGGCGCAACTCGGTTGCTTATCCGGCGGCATCGGACTATACGATCTGTGTTGGCGCCACGACAGATCAGGCAAAGATTGCAACCTATTCCAACAAAGGTAAAGAGGTTTGGATTTCGGCGCCTTCAAGCGGAGGGGTCAAGGGGATTACCACAACCGACGTGAGTTATCCCAATCGTGGCTTCAACAGCGGTGACAGCTCGGCCGGTGGCAAAGATGGTTTGCATACCAACAGCTTTGTAGGAACGTCCTCAGCTACACCTTTGGTCGCCGGGATTGTGGCTCTCATTCTATCAGTAAGGCCGGATCTAACTTTGACGGACGTTAAAGAGATTCTTAGAGACTCCGCTGACAAGATTGGACCGGCAAGTAGCTACACAGGAAATCCTGGACACAGCGTGGCATTTGGATATGGAAGGATTAACGCTGGTGCTGCCGTCGAAGCAGCGCTATCTTTTCCGTAGGATAGCCGCTGCTTAGATCGGCAACAAAAACTTTTTGAACCTTTGCTTAGGGTCAAACGGAGGCTTATCACTCATCTCTCCATTTACAACAAATAAGAAACCAGGCCGATACCGATCCTTATATTGACGCTCTTGGCAAAGCATCCTATCTTTTATTAATGCCAAGTCTTTTCATTCTTGAATCAAACGTGGATCGGTTAATTTTGGCGTCACGAGCGGCGCGCGTGATATTCCATTTATTTTTATTAAGGAGATAAAGAACATAATCTTTTTCAAGATCTTCCCAGGAATATCCGGCAAATAGGGATTCAACCGATGCCGGAGAAAGCTTATTCGCTGAGACTATGGCGTCTTCAGGAAAAGGAAACGGGTTATGGGCATTCCTTTGGTAAAGCTCCTTTTTAAAATGATCCGGTATATCACTGACCCCCACAATATCATTGTCAACAGAGCTGAGAATATACTTGACGAAATTTTCAAGCTCCCGGATATTTCCCTCCCACGGATAGTCTTCCAGATACTGCAGGGCTTTTTTTGAAATTCTTTTCTGAGAGACCCCCAGTTTGAGAGCTTCCCTTTTCAAAAAATAATTCAGCAAAAGCGGGATATCTATTTTTCGCTCCCGCAGAGGAGGAAGGTGTATCGGAAGAACATTGAGACGATAGAACAGGTCTTCTCTGAATTCTTTTCCGGTAATTGCCTGGATTAAATCTTTATTGGATGCGGAAATAATTCTAAGATTGATTTTATAGGTCTTGGCCTCTCCCAGAGGCTTAATCTCACTGTTTTGAATCACCCTCAACAAGCGCGATTGGAGACGCAAAGACATGTCTCCGATTTCATCCAGGAAAACGGTGCCCCCGTCGGCGGCCTTCAGAAGACCGATTTTGTCCTCTGTTGCACCGGTAAACGCACCTTTTTTGTATCCGAAGAGTTCACTTTCCAAGAGCATATCCGGGATGGCACTGCAATTTTGCACAACAAACGGTTTATCCTTCCGGGAACTGAGATTATGCAATGCCATGGCAACAAGATCTTTACCGGTTCCGCTTTCACCGGTAATCAACACGGGGAAGTCTGTTGGAGCATAATCCCGAACCTGTTTCATTACCTCGATAAGCGGCCGGCTTTGACCGATGATCTGGACATCACTCTGCATCCCGGCCAGGGTCTGTTCAAGTTCAAGATTTTTTTCAGCCTGTTGGGAAAAATACAAGGCGTTGCTTAACGCTATGGCTCCCATATCCACGATGCCCTTGAGAAGTTCCAGGTATTTCTTGTCAACATTCAGAGGATCACTCGATGGATTGGTGTCAATGAGTTGGACAACGCCGTAAACCCGGCCATCTCTCAAAATTAAAGGAAACGCAAAAATCAGATGGCTCTTTAATTTCATCCCCTTTTCAAATTCTTTATGATGGCGGGGATCCTTACCGGCTTCGGCAACCGTCATTTCAGCATTTTCCATGACCCAGCCCACAATGCTGGGCCGGTCCACGCTCATGCTGAATCCTTTAATGATATCCTTGTCTGTGGGACCCCCCAGAGATTCTATACACACATACCGGTCTTCCTGCTTGATCCAGATAGATCCCCGCTCTACATTCTGAATTTTCAAAAGCAATCTTAAAAATCGCTTCCTTAAATTTTCAGGATCCAGCTCTTCGAAGAGCACTTTGTAGAAATCCAAATCAATTTCAGCCATCATACACCCCTGCATTAAAGAATCTTGGCCCAAAGGACCAGGCTTTAATTATCCCTATGGGTATTTGCTTTATTGAAAGTTCATTGACTTATTGAAATTCCAAAAAACAAATCCCAAAAAACAAATAAATAACAATGACCAAAATTCAAAATCCCCAAAAAAAACAATCGTTCACCCGGCTCAAGCGTCTGCGTTGCGCGTTGAACCGGTTTGGAATTTGTAATTTGAGATTTATTTGGAATTTGCCTGCCCGCCGGTTTTTTGGCGGGGTGCTTGGAATTTGTGATTTTA
>CAZIIV010000203.1:0-5445 GCA_964539365.1 uncultured Desulfobacteraceae bacterium
GCCAACTCGACCAGACGCTCGGCCGCGTAGAGCAATTCGATCAGCCGAGCCCAGTGGGTGGTCAGGGTGCCGTGCACTGGCTTGCCCCCCAGGGTCTCGTAGAACTCCTCGTAGGCCTCCTGGGCCCTGGGCGTGGCCATGCCGTCGGCAGCGTTGAGCCGAGACAGCGGCGTAGCCTGATAGACACCACTTTGGATGCCGGTCTCGAAGCCCTTCCAACCCACGTCCTTGAGGTAAGGGAACTTCAGATACGTCCAAGGCTCGACGTGCTCGGCAATCACGTCCAGATACTGATCGGGCGCGTACTTGACGAACTCGTTCCCCTCAGGGTCGACGACGCGTACCTTCCCGTCGTAGAAGTTGACGTGGTTGTTGTCGTCGACCAGCCCCATGTAGTACATCGGCGTAGTGAAAGCATCGGAGAGGATCATGTCCCGGTACTCGTCGTTGCCGAGCACCACGTCGTGGAAGAGCTGCAGCCCGAACAAGCCGAACTCGACGAGCTCGTGCCCCCACGCTTCGATCTGGGCCCGTTCCTCTTCATCAATGGCTTTGCTCATCCCGCCGGGGAGGGCGCTGATGGGGTGAACCGTCTTCCCGCCCAGCATCCCCACGATGTCCATCGCTTTTCCGCGCGACTCGATCACCTTGCTGCCGGTCTCCACGCCTACCTTGTGGATCAGACCCAGGATGTTACGCTCCGCCGGGGGCGCCTCCGGCCCCACCACGAAGTCAGGGGCCGCCAGAATGTAGAAGTGGACCGTATGGTCGGCGACGTAGAAGGCGGAGTAGAGCAACTCACGCAGCATCTTCCCCGCGGGAGGCGGCTCGACGTGGTAAACTGCATCGCAAGCCTTCGCCGACGCCATGAGATGCGCCTCCGGACAGACGCCGCAGATACGGGGCGTGATGCGCGGTAGCTCCTCCACAGGACGTCCTTCAGAGAACTTCTCGAACCCCCGGAGCTCCGGGACCACCAGATAGGCATTGGCGACGTTTCCCTCGTCGTCCAGGAAGATGTCGATCCGGCCGTGTCCCTCCAGGCGTGTAATGGGGTCAATACTGATCTTCTTCATTCAACTTCCTCCAACTTCCTCCGATGCAGCAGCGAGGCTGGCAGGCCAAACCGATAGAACGTGCCCACCGGATCCACGACCTCGCCCACGATGCGGGCAGCTTCCTCCTCGGTATCGGCATCTACGACCGAAGCGACCGCCGACAGGAGAGCTGCACCTTGATCCACAACGTTCGGCGCTGGACCGTAACAGCCTCGGCAAGGCATGCCGACTTTGGTGCACAGAGCACCGCAGCCGGCCCGTGTAGCCGGCCCGGCACAGATGATACCCTGGTCGAAGAGGCAGCGATCCTCCGGAATGATCTCGTGCGGGCGGTAGAACCTCTTGACCCGCTTCTCCTCACGGTCGTACTCGCACTCGTCGCAGACCGTCTTGTCCGGGCTGGCACCCACCACGCTCCCTTTGGCCGGCAGGTTGCCTCCGAGTATGGCCTCGACAACGGCCCAGATCTGCGGAGCTTGCGGCGGGCATCCAGGTACGAAGTAATCGACATCCTCAACCTGACCCAGCGTTTTCACCGTGTTGTAGAAGTACGGGATCTCCACCTCGCCCTCAGGCAGCTCATAGGTTGTCTGGGGCAGGATTGATTCCGGGTTGTCCGTAGAGGGACTCTCCAGGTAGACGCGGTTGAAGATAGATTGCCGGTCGAACATGTTTCCGAGGCCCGGGATGCAGCCCTCGTGAGCGCACGAGCCGAAGGCGACCAACACCTTCGACTTCTCGCGGAGCAGGTGAGCCATCTCCTCATTCTCGCTGGTTCGGATCGCGCCGTTGAAGAGACACACGTCGATGTGACCATCGGGCATCGCCTCGACGTCCTTGTACTTGAAGTCCATCGCGCACGGCCAGAACAGGATCTCTGCCGCGGCATCCAGATCGAGGATCTTCTCCCGAAGCTCGACGATAGCGATCTCGCATCCACCACAAGAGGCGGCCCAGTAGAGTCCGAGCTTCAGTTTTCCGTTTTCTGCCATCGGGCTAGTCCTCCTTACTCTGCAACTGCCGCTTCCAGTCCAGCGGGCCCAGATCTCGCACGCGTTCGGTGAATTCGTTCACCAGTTTGGCCCACTTAGGTGCCTCTGCACCGGATATCCATCCCCAGTGGAAGCGTTCCTTCTCAATCCCATATTGCTGGAGCAGCGCCTCTACCATGGGCATCCTACGGAACGTCTTGTAGTTGCCCGTGCCGTAGTGGCAATCGCCGGGCGGGTGGCAGCCGGACACGATCACCCCATCGGCCCCCTCGACGAAGGCCTTGAGGATGAAGACCGGGTCCACGCGCCCTGAGCACATCACACGGATGATATCCACATTAGGCGCCTGCTTCATCCGGCTCACCCCAGCCGTATCGGCGGCGGCGTAGGTGCACCAGTTGCAGAGAAAACCGACAACCCGCGGTTCAAAGCCGTTTCCGTTCTCGCTCATGATCCTACCCTTTCGACCTCAACCTCGACCACTTCTTCTTCGGGCATCCGGAACAGTCCCTCGATCTGAGCCATGATCTGCGGCGTCGTGAAGTGCTTGGCCACGATGGCGCCCGCCGGACATGCCGCCACACAGGTGCCACATCCTTTACACAGCGCCTCGTTCACCCTCGCCACCTCTTCCTCTTCGATGAAGCTGATCGCATCGTAGGGGCAGAGTGAGATACACGTCTTGCAGGCAGAACATAGCTCCTCATTCACGACCGCGACCTGTGGCGAGATGGTCACCTCACCCTTATCCAGCAGCGCCAACGTCATCGATGCAGCTGCACCGGCCTGCCCCACCGTGTCCGGCACGTCCTTGGGACCCTGAGCGTTCCCGGCCAGGAAGACGCCCTCCGTGTTCGTCTCCACAGGGCGCAGCTTGGGGTGCGCTTCGGCGAAGAAGCCATCCTCGGAGCGCCCCAGGCCAAACAGTGACGCAACCCGGTCTGCATCGTGCGGCGCCTCGATAGCGGTACTAAGAATCACCATATCGACGTCAGCCTGTACGAGCCTCCCGAGGTCTGCATCATCGCCCTTGACCCGCAGCTTCCCGTCACTGAGCACCTCCACTTCGGCCCCGCGGCCGCGGACAAAGGTGATGCCCTCCTCCTGCACGCGCTCGTAGAACTCCTCGTAGCCCTTGCCAAAGGTGCGCATGTCCATGTAGAACTCGTACACCTCCGCCCCGGTCTCATCCCGCACCAGGTGGGCTTGCTTCAGGGAGTACATGCAGCAGAAGCGGGAACAGTATGGATGAGCGTTGTGGTCGCGACTGCCCACGCAATGGATGATGGCAACACTCTCCGGTTCTTTTCCCTCAGCAGTCAGGATTTCACCCTCGGTGGGACCGCCGGCGCTCGAGAGCCGCTCAAACTCCATCCCGGTGAGGATGTTTGGAGACTTCCCGTAGGAGTACTGGGGTAACTGATGAGGATCCCACATCTCGAAGCCTGTGGCCACGACGACGCCGCCCACGTTCAGATCCAGGATCTCGTCTGTCGTCTGATGATTGATGGCCTGCGGACCACACACGTGGACGCAGTGGTTGCACTCGGAGCAGATCCCACACTGGAGGCAGCGCATCGCCTCGGCCACGGCCTGCTCCTCGGTCAGCGTGCCACACACCTCGCACCAGCTCCCAAGGCGCCCGTCAACATCCACCTCCGGGACACAGGTGCGGGGGGTATCTACAATCTCTCCAGCGGCTCGCTTCTCGGCGATCATCTCCTCGGTTAGCTCGGCAACCGGCAGTTCGGGCTCCGGGCCTGGCAGCGGCTCATTGCGCAGGTACGCGTCCATCGCCCGCGCAGCCTTATGGCCTGAACCGATGGCATCGACCACGAAGGCCATGCCCGTCACGGCGTCGCCCGCCGCGAACACGCCATCGACGCTGGTCATCATCGTATTCTCGTCAACGACGACCGTGTCCCTGCGCTCGCACTCAATCTCGTCCGACAGACAGGCCGTATCGGGCCTGGCCCCGATGGCCCAGATCACGTAGTCGGCATCCAGCAAGAACTCGGAACCTTCCACAGCGATGGGACGACGGCGTCCACTCTCGTCAGGCTCGCCGAGCTCCATGTGCGTGCAACGCAAGTGACAGACGTCACCCTCCTCATCGGGAACTACCTCGACGGGCGACACGAGCCAGTCAAAGATCACGCCCTCTTCCTTCGCCTGGCGGAACTCAGCCTCCTGAGCTGGCATCTGCTCGTCGGTACGCCGATAGGCTACGCGCACCTCAGGGGCCTCTCCGCCGCGCTCGGCGGCCTGCATGGTGCCAATGCGCAGCGCCGTGCAGGCGGAGTCCATGGCCACGTCACCGCCACCGAGGACGATGACCTTCTTGCCCATCAAATCCGGGTAGTGACCCAGATTCGCATCGCACAGGAAGTCAGTAGCCGAGATCGACTGAGCCAACTCAACGCCCTCAACAGGGACCTTAATACCGCGATGGGCCCCGATGCCGACGAAAACAGCATCATACCCATTGTCCTTCAGCGCAACGACGTCGTCCACGGGGTGGTTCAGCCGCAGATCCACGCCCATATCGATGATGGCATCGATATCGCGCTGTAGCACCTCGGGGGGGAGGCGATAGTCGGGAATGCCAACCCTCATCATGCCACCCGCCACGGGGAGCGCCTCGAAGACGGTCACCTCGTGCCCTTTCCGCACCAAGTCTTGTGCCACCGTAAGGCCTGCCGGCCCGGCACCTACGACCGCCGCCCTCTTTCCAGTGGGCTCCGGCTCCTCAGCATCAGCGTCGATCTTGGGTTCAAAAGCCTTGGCCACCTCCTCGGGATGGTCGTAGGCCCACTCGGTGACGAAATGCTTCAGTCGCATGATGTTGACGGGTTCATCCACGTCCCCACGTGAACACTCCGTCTCGCATACGTGGTTGCAGACGCGTCCGCAGACCGAAGGGAAGGGATTGTCCTCCTTGATGGTCCGGAACGCGTCGGCGAACCGTCCCTCGCGGATGAGGGCGATGTAGCCTTGCGCCCGCTGATCAGTGGGGCACGCGTTTCGGCACGGTGCCACACCCTGTTTTTCAATCACAAACGTCGAGGGAATCGCCTGAGCGAAGGCGCGATAGATCGCGGGGCGTGTGCTCAACCCTTCGTTGAATGCATCTTCGACTTGAATAGGGCAGACATCCAGGCACTCACCGCAGGACGTGCACGCGTCCTCATCCACATAACGCGCCTTGCGCCGCACCCGAACGTCAAAATTGCCCACATAGCCAGACACATCTTCGACCTCGCTGTAGCTTAGCAGTGTGATGTTGGGATGTCGACCGACATCCATCATTTTGGGTCCGACAATTCAGAGGCTACAGTCGAGGGTCGGAAACGTCTTGTTGAGCTGGGCCATGTGGCCGCCGATGGTCGATTCGC
>CAZIIV010000204.1:0-5441 GCA_964539365.1 uncultured Desulfobacteraceae bacterium
AATATCAATTTTTCCAACAGTAATCCGGGATTCTGCCTCGTGGATTTCAGACTCAAATCGGTTTGACTCAACACCTCAAAAACGGCAATGAGTTCATCCGTGGCAAACCGTTCGGACTTTAAAAGCATCTGATAAACGGGATAAGGATTTTTAGGGTTTTTAGCAATAACAAGATCCGTAACCGGCCGGGGGTTCTTTTTTTTACCCTTGGCTTTTGATGGTGGATTCTTTTCTTCCGTGGGTTTTGAAAGCATTCGGTCCCACGTTTCCAGTTGCCCCAGAAGATCGGCGTCATAAGCCTGGATGGCGGGCATAATCCTGCTTTTAAATTCATGAAACGGAACATCTTTATGCCATTCCCGGCCATGGGGACTTTTTACAAAATCCTTGACCACCAACAGCCTCCGAATTTGATTTGTTATTGCAGCAAGAACCTGAAGCGGATGAAGGTTATCCGCGAGAAGCGTATCCAGAAAAAAGAGCGATCTCTCCGTGTTTCTTTCTGAAACCGCATTTGTTAAATCGTATATGGGGTCCTTTTTTGTGCGCTCTGAAACAGACTTGACATCATCTGCCGTTATATTTTTTCTGTCTCCCACATAACTGATCAGCTTCTGAAGATTATTTGAAAATGTTCGGAGGTCGAAACCGGTCATCTCATACAGGGCCAGGTATGCATTCCTATCCATTCTTTTCCCGGACTGCCCAAGGATCTCATTCATCCTTTCTGACAGAACCGCTTCCTGGGCCATCCTGTCCGCCCGGCGATCCCCTGTGGGAACGGAACAGTCGATGATCACCCCCCGTTCCCGGATGGTTTTAAAAAGCTTCCGGCGCTTATCCGCCATATCCGTGGTAATGATAAGATGATTCCCCTTGGGAAAACCTTTTTCCACGGCATGTTGCAAAAGAGCGGCATGATCTTCTTGAGAAGCGACGGCAAGGCTGTTTTCCATGCAAAACGTCACGATTTTATCAATCCACTGGTCATCACCCAAGCGGTCACTGTCGAGTTTACCTGTTTGGGTTCTATTTGCCCTGCTCACATCATCGTATGAAAGATTTAACAGACTTAGGAGGCTTAAAAAATATGTTGCAGCCTTTTTAATATCATCCCCGTCATATGCTTGTTTTGCCTTTTCAAGAAGTCTGTCTTGATCCTGTTTTGAGTAGAATATTTTAGAATCACAAATGGCAACAACCTTGGTGCCCGACAACAGCGAATAGGTGTTTGACCGCTCGATGGCTTCTTTAATGTTTTCATTTGTACCCTCAATCGGTTCATAACCAAGGCTTCTTTGATTCTCGGGAATCAATGAACGGACAAGGGCCTCAAGTGAATTTTTATACAGCAGCTCCTGACCGTAGATAAGATACACCTGTGCAAAATCACCGGATTTGCGGTCTTTTAAATAAGTGTTAAGCTCTCTGTAGTGTATTTCAGGCATAAGTTATAATTGAAAATTGAAGATTTCATAACGGGTCAACTTCTGAAAACTATTATCCGCAACATCTCAATAAATTCAGGTGTCAGGTTTCAGGTGTCAGGAATGATGAACAGAGGTGCCGGAACCTGAAACCTGACACCTGACACCAAGCATACGGAAAAGAATAAATATGGGATTTTTTAAAGCCGGATGTGCCCGGGAATAATAACATGTGAATCACTCCGGCATTTTTTTAAAAATAACAAGAATTACATAAATTCCAATTCCCACGGTTATTGCGCTGTCCGCCACATTAAAGGCGGGCCAGTGATAGCTCCCGATGTAACAGTCTAAAAAGTCAACGACTTTTCCGAACCGAATTCTGTCGATCAGGTTGCCTAAAGCGCCCCCAAGAATCAGCGCAAAACATGCGGAAAGCAGAGAATACTTCTGAGGTGTTTTTTTATAAAAATAAAATATCAGACAGATGGCCAATGATGAAATCAAAAGAAAAAGCAAGTTCCGCAGACCCGGGCTTGTATTGGACATGAACCCGAAAGCGCCGCCCGGATTATGAATATGAGTAATGCTGAAGAAACCGGGGATAACCGTAATGGAGTGGTACAACGGAACCGTGTTCCGGATGACGGCCTTTGTGATCTGATCAAAAATAATGACCCATCCGGCGATCACGGCAAGCTTTAGATACTTATTCAATCTTCAATTCCTTGAGACTGTTTAGACACCGGCTGCAAATGCTTGGATGTTCCGAACTTGTTCCGATGGAAGCGTCATATATCCAGCACCGTTCGCACTTCTCACCGGTTGCCGGTTCGACCAGAATCCACAGGTCGTCGATGTCCCGGCTCTCAAAAGCGCCGGCAGGATTTCCCCCGTTAACCAGCGATGCTCCGGATACAATAAATATGGTGCTTAATTCATTTTCATAGGGGTGAAGTAAATCATACAGATCATTATCCGTGTAAAGGGTAACCACCGCATCAAGGGAATGACCGATCAGTTTTTTAACTCTGGCTTCCTCAAGGGCCTTTGTAACATCGCCGCGAACCTCAAGGATTCGTTTCCACTTTTTTGCCAATTCCTGATCCTTCCAGACGTCGGTTACTCGAGGAAGAGACGTCAGGTGGACGCTCGGCCCATTTTCTCTGGTTCCCGGCATGAAGCTCCATATCTCTTCCGCGGTAAAGGCAAGTATGGGGGCCATGAGCCTTGCCATGGTGTCCAGCAGAATGTGAATAACGGTCTGTGCGCTTCTTCTGCCGGCGGATTCGGACGGTGACGTGTATAACCTGTCCTTAAGAATATCAAGATAGAACGCAGAAAGATCGACAATGCAATAATTGTACAGCGCATGGTAGATAATATGAAATTCATAGGTATCATAGGCGTTGAGTGTCCGCTCAATCAGCTCCTGAAGCCGGTGCAGTGCAAACCTGTCGATTTCCGGCATGGAATCATAAGAGACGGCATCTTTTTCGGGATCGAAGTCATACAGATTGCCGAGCATGAATCTGCTGGTATTTCTGATTCTACGGTAGGCATCGCTCAACTGTTTCAAAATGTTTTCAGAAATACGGATATCATCCCGGTAATCAGATGCCGAGACCCAGAGACGGAGAATTTCCGCCCCGTGTTTTTTGATCACCTCATCCGGAGCAACCACATTCCCTAAAGACTTGGACATCTTTTTGCCTTGTGCATCCACAACAAACCCATGGGTCAATACCGATTCAAAGGGAGCCGTTCCTCGTGTTCCCACAGCCGTCAGGAGTGAGCTGTGAAACCATCCCCGGTGCTGATCGCTCCCCTCAAGATAAAGATCGGCGGGCCATTTCAGACGGGGGCGCCGTTCAAGTACCGCAGCGTGGCTCACACCGGAATCAAACCATACATCCAGGATATCGTCTTCTTTAACAAATGCGGGATGACCGCACTGCCCGCAGACGGCATCTTCGGGAAGAAATTCTTTTGCATCTTTTTCAAACCAGATGTCGGCGCCGTGTTCTTTAAATTTCGTATATACTCGATCTATTATTTCCGGGTTTATGTATAGGGCGCCGCATTTTTCACAATAAAAAATCGCTATGGGAACTCCCCAGGCACGCTGCCGGGATACGCACCAGTCGGGTCTGTTCTCAATCATTCCGTAGATTCTTTCTCTTCCCCAATGCGGTATCCAGGTGACGTTGTCAATCGCTTCAAGTGATTTTTTTCTTAATCCGGTCTTGTCCATGGAAATAAACCACTGCGGAGTTGCCCTGAAAATCACAGGCTTTTTACAGCGCCAGCAGTGGGGATAGGAATGCTCCATTGTCTCTTGAGCCAGAAGGAGGTGATTTTCCCGAAGCCGTGCAATAATATCCGAATTGGCCTTGAAAACGAATTGACCGCTGAAGAAATCGGCTTCTTCCGTAAAACACCCCCTGTCATCCACAGGAGAATACGCATCCAAATCATACAAAAGGCCCACATCATAGTCTTCACGTCCGTGGCCGGGGGCGGTGTGCACACAACCGGTGCCCGCATCCAGCGTTACATGGGAGCCCAGAACAATTATGGACTTGCGATCATATAACGGATGAAGACATTTCTTTCGCTCAAGACGGTCCGCTCGAATTTCAGCAAGAATGGAAAAATCCGAAAACCCAAAGGTTTTCATACAGTTTTCCACAAGTTCTTTTGCCAGTATCAGCACGTCTCCGTTTTTCGTATCAACGGCGGCATAAATAAAATCCGGGTGAAGCGCTACGGCAAGGTTTGCCGGAAGGGTCCACGGTGTTGTCGTCCATATGACAACAAAAACCTTTTTATCACCCAGGTCGGGAATTTCTGTGCTCAAATCATCTGTCAGGGGGAACTTAACGAAAATCGACGGCGATGATTCATCATGATATTCTATCTCAGCCTCCGCAAGGGCGGTTCTGCAGCTGCAGCACCAGTAAATCGGTTTTTTGCTTCTGAAAAGGCTTCCTTGAGCTGCAAATTTCCCGCATTCCCGGGCAATGGTGGCTTCATATTCAAAGTTCATGGTCAAATAGGGATCCTCCCATTCGCCCATGACACCCAGACGTTTGAATTCTTCACGTTGAATATCGATATATTTTTCAGCATAGACCCGGCATAATTTTCTAATCTCCGACTGTGACATTTCCAGTTTTTTGGATCCCAGTTCTTTTTCAACATTGTGTTCCACCGGAAGCCCGTGACAATCCCATCCCGGCACATAAACGGCGTCATATCCGCTCATTTGTCGCGAACGAATAATAATATCCTTCAAAATCTTATTGAGTGCCGTGCCGATATGAATATGACCGTTTGCGTAAGGGGGACCGTCATGCAGTATAAATTTTTCACGGCCTTTGGACGCCTGTCTGATTTTTTCGTATAAACAATTCTCATCCCAGATTTTGAGGTGCCCGGGTTCCCGCCGGGCAAGACTGGCTTTCATGGGAAATTTGGTACTGGGAAGGTTGAGTGTTTTTTTATAGTCCATGCATCCTCCAAATTCGGATTTTAATCGAGCGGGCTGACATTCAATCTTTGTAACACTTAAAATAATTTTTCAACAGGTTATAGTGCCCACCGGTGACAAAATGTGAAAAATACTTGCAAAACCGTTTTCTGTCAAGAAAATAGGTGCATATGTGTGCAAATCAAGGCCGTTGGTAAACGCTGATCCTTGTCTATTGACAAACCGTGACTCCGAAGCCTTTTTTTTAGGTGTCAGGTGTCAGGTGTCAGCCCCACCGCTGGGCGCCAAAGCACCCAGTTTGATCTAAAAAGAAACCTCGGAAGGCCCAGTTTCATACGAGGTGTCAGGGTCAAGGGAAAACGAGGTGACCCATGGCAATTATAGCTCTTAAGAAAATGTTTTTGGGGTCCGCCCATCTGTTGCCTAAAATAGGAGCCGAAGTTGATTGAGTCGAGATACTGGATACTGGTTTCCGGATACTGGATATTTACGAGGAATCACTACATTTTTTATCCAGGATC
>CAZIIV010000205.1:0-5429 GCA_964539365.1 uncultured Desulfobacteraceae bacterium
GCAGGCGCTTGCGCCGCGTGTTGAATATTGGAATTTGTGATTTATTTGTAATTTGCCTGCCCGCCGTCCTTTTGGCGGGGTGCTTGGAATTTGTGATTTTAGACATAAAATTCCAAGGCAGAACTATCTATCTTTGCCCTAATTCCAAAGAACTAAAGGGGTACATCCGTTTCTAATTTTTCTCCATTGGTGTGAACAAGGTTTCCGGTCTCGATTCTTTTCGCATCTATCCAAAGACCTTCAAGGTCATAAAAGTCACGAACCGGTTCATAAAAAACATGAATGATCACATGACCATAATCAAGCAACACCCAGTGCCCTTGTTTTTTGCCTTCCACACTTAACGGCGTTATCCCCTGATGCTTTAGCTCCGCCTGAATATGTTCCGCTATTGCCGAAACCTGGCGATTGGAACGGCCGCTGCAGATGATAAAAACGTCGGCAATAGAAGATAATTTTCGAACATCAAGCACAACAAGATCGATTGCTTTTTTACCCAAAGCGGCTTGGATATAAAGATTAAGGGATCGGGCCGGATAAGGATCGGGAAGATCTGTCATAAATAAAGTCCTTTGCTTTTTATGAAGGCTTCGACGTTTTCAGGTACCAGAGATTTAATCGGCATTCCGTTTTTGATAAGCCTGCGAATTTTCGTGGATGAAATATCAATGGGAGTCACATCAAAAACATAGACCGGCTGTTTTTCTTTATGAATGTAAGACGACTGCGAAGCTGATAGATTATATCCTTCTGAAATTTTGGATTTGAGATAATTACCAACGGTCTTTCGCACAAACATCCTGCCGTTTTTTCCTTCAGCGCCTCGGGGCATGACAATAAAACAAATCAGCAGAAAAAGATCTTTATAGGATTTCCAGGTGTCTATCTCTAAAAAAGCATCCGACCCCAAAATCAGAAAAAGCTTGGCGTCCTCGGGCAGAATCGACTTAAAATGGCGAACCGTGTCAATGGTATATGACGGCCCGGAACGGTTCAGTTCAACATCGGAAACCGCAAATTCAGGATGGTTTGAAAATGACAGGCGGATCATCTCTATCCGGTCTTCGGCATCCACCAGAGCGTTCGGTGCTTTGTGGGGGGGTAGTGCCGAAGGAATAATAAAAATTTTATCCAGACCAAACCCCTTTTTAACCTCCTGAACCACCCGGATATGTCCTGAATGAATCGGATTGAATGTACCGCCGAAGAGTCCTATATGTTTCAAAAATTCTCCGTCTAAGTTCTTACTAAGTTCTTATCTGGCCGTCTCCGAAAACAACAAACTTGGTTGTGGTAAGCTCCTCCACCCCCATAGGTCCGAAGGCATGAAGCTTTGAGGTGCTGATACCGATCTCGGCACCCAGTCCGAGTTCCCCGCCATCGTTGAAACGTGTGGAAGCATTTACCAGAACAACGGAAGAATCCACGTCACGCACAAAACGCCTCGCCCTATTATAATCACCCGTAACAATGGCTTCCGTATGGCTGGAGCCATACCTTGCAATATGAGAGACGGCCTGATCCATATCTTTAACAATTTTGACCGCCAGGATAAGATCTAAGTATTCCTCCGGCCAATCCGCTGAGTCAGCCTTCCGGGCATCCGGCAATATTCTGCAGGTTTCGGGGCAACCTCTGATTTCAACACCGGCCTTTACAAAGCGCCGGGCCATTTTTGTGAGAAATTCCCGGGAGATTGACCGGTGTACCAGCAGGGTTTCCATGGAATTACATACACCGGGGCGCTGAACCTTGGCATTAAAACAAATATTTTGCGCCATTTCCGGATCCGCTCCCACATCTACATATACATGACATACTCCTTTGTAATGTTTTAATACCGGTATGGTTGAATTCTCCACAACAAACCGGATCAATCCCTCCCCGCCGCGTGGAATAATGAGATCGATAAATTCCTCTTGACTCAAGAGAACCGTGACAGCATCCCGGTCTCTGATGGGTACGACCTGGACAGCTTTTGCAGGAAGGCCGGTTTCAGCAAGTGCCCGGCTGATAATCCCTGCCAGAGCCTGGTTTGAATGAAGGGCTTCTGATCCTCCTCGGAGAATGACCGCATTCCCGGCCTTCAGACAAAGGCCCGCCGCATCTATTGTGACATTGGGGCGCGATTCATAGATAATGCCGATCACACCGAGGGGAATGCGCATCCGTGAAACTTCCAGTCCGTTGGGTCTCAGCCATGACTTGCTTTTGGAACCCACGGGATCATCGAGCAGGGAGACCTCCCTTAGCCCTTTTGCCATGGATGTAACGGTTGCATGCGTTACGGTAAGTCGATCCATCATGGCATCCGACAGACCCATTTCCTTTGCCAAGGCAAGATCCTTTTGGTTCTCTTTTTGGATATGCGTGGCCCGGGACTCAATTTTATCTGCTATTTTAAGCAGAACCTCGTTTTTCTTGTTTGAAGAACATCGGGCAATCTCCATGGAAGCCGCTCGGGCTTCTTTGGCCATCTTCACTATTGTCGATTCAATAGACATTTTACCTCTCATAGTTGAAACTATTTATAAACAGCCTAAGCCGTACAAACCTGAAAAGTGACTAAAGTGAACTAAATCCGCCAAAGTACGGTGGCGGATAAAGTTTGAAGTGCCTAAAGTTAAGGTGTCGCTTCGCTCCATCCATTCATATAAAATTGGCAGTATTCCATTACAAGGCATTTTAGATCACTTTAGATCACTTTAGATCACTTCACACTTTTTTTGAAGTTTAGATTTTTTTGCCATAAAAAGAACAAAATCTACAACCAGGAAACTAATCATGTTCGGCCGTAACGGCCAGATTATCTCTGTGAATCACATCATCATACAGCTTATACCCGAGACGCTTTTTAATCTGGTTGGATTTGAGCCCCATGATTTTGCGAATATCGCTGGAGCTGTAGTTGACAAGACCGGTGCCCAGTATCTCATGGTTCCCTTTTCGGAATTCCACCGGTGCGCCCACATCGAACTCCCCTTCCACATTAACAATACCGCTGGGCAGAAGGCTTTTGCCTCTGTTCATAATTGCAGAGGCGGCACCGTCATCGATCGTAAGCACCCCTTTGGGTTTTAAGGTGAAGGCTATCCAACATTTTCGGCTTTTCAGCTTTTTCTTTTTGGGTACAAAAAAAGTCCCGGGTTCCCCGGCGGAAAAAAGTTTTCTCAGAATATCACGTTTCCCGCCATTTGCGACAACCATTGGAATTCCGGATGCCGTGACCTTTGCGGCAGCCTTTATTTTGCTGAGCATGCCGCCGGTACCCAGAGGCCCCGGGATGTCTCCGGCAAATTTTATAATGTCCTTTCCCATGGTGGACACAACCGGAATCAACGCCGCATCGGGGTTGGTGCGGGGATCTTTGGTGTAAAGACCATCAATATCCGTAAGATTGATCAGAATATCCGCATCCATCAGGAGTGTAATCATTGCCGCCAGGTTGTCGTTGTCTCCAAACTGAATCTCTTCGGTCATCACGGTATCGTTTTCATTGACGATGGGAACAACGTGCCATGATAATAGCATCAAGATGGCATTACGCGCATTCAAGTATCTTTTTCGGTTGTTAAGGTCATCGCCGGTCAGCAAAATCTGAGCCACCCGTTTATGATCCCGCGCGAAAGCTTTTTCATATTCCATGATAAGTCCGGCCTGCCCCACGGCCGCAACCGCCTGTCGTTTTGGAATCTCATCCGGCCTTTTGTCAAGACCCAGTTTCTTTACGCCCGAGGCCATAGCCCCGGAAGAAACAAGAATAACCTCCCGCCCGCCGTCAATCAGCCGGCATATCTGTCTGCTGACGGATCGGATGGCTTTTAGATTCAACCCCTGGTCCTCGGTCAGAACATTGCTGCCGACCTTAACCACAATACGCTTGGCACTCTTAAAAATAGATTTTCTGTTATCATCCACCGAGGCTGTCCAGTAATTGAATGATTTTTGATTTTAAATTTTCGATGCCCTTACCGGTAAGCGCTGAAATGAATATGACTTGTTTTTCCTTTAGGGCGGTTTGAAATTTCTTTGCCGCTTCCCGGACATCCGGCAAATCTATCTTGTTAAGAACCACAAGTTGAGGCTTTTCCGTAAGTTTTTGATTATACATGGCAAGCTCTTTATTAACGGTATCATAGGCTTTCAGGAGATTATCCGTATCCATAGCAGACACATCGATCAGATGAATAAGAATGCGAGTGCGTTCAATGTGGCGCAGAAACCTGATGCCCAGCCCGGTTCCTTTATGTGCACCCTCAATTAAACCGGGGATATCTGCCACTACAAAAGGCTCCGCCCAGCCGGTTTGAACAACGCCCAGGCTGGGGAAAAGCGTAGTAAACGGGTAATTGCCTATCTTGGGACGCGCTGAAGAAACCGCAGTAATAAGGGTGGATTTACCTGCATTGGGAAGACCTATGATACCGACATCCGCCAGAAGCTTGAGTTCCAGTCTTAAGGTTTTGCTTTCACCCGGTTCACCGGGCTGGGCAAACCGGGGGGCCCGGTTTGTTGAAGTTTTAAATCGTGCATTGCCCCGACCCCCTCGACCGCCTCTTGCCAGCACAACGGCTTCGTCACATTTGATTAAGTCGGTTATCACCTGCCCGGTGTCGGCATCGGTTATCAGGGTGCCGGGAGGGAGTTCTATGGTCAGGTCTTGACCGTTTTTCCCGGTCTTTTGTTGGCCCTGACCATGGGAACCGTTTTCGGCTTTGAAATGTTTCTTGAATCGAAACTGATACAGGGTCCGCTTTCTTGATGTTGTCTTTAAAACAATATCACCGCCCTTGCCCCCGTCTCCGCCGTCCGGTCCTCCGCGTGGAATAAACTTTTCCCGTCTGAAACTCACACATCCTCTGCCGCCATCACCGGACTGAACGGTAATAATTGCTTCATCTATAAATTTCACGCTGCATAAACGCTTACTTTTTTCCGAGAACGACCCAGCCGTTCAAAAGCAACAACCCCATCAATTTTGGCAAATAGAGTGTAATCCCTGCCCATGCCCACGTTGTCTCCGGGATGGATTTTTGTTCCCAGCTGGCGAACCAGAATACCACCGGCGTTAACTTTTTGACCGCCGTATCGCTTTATGCCCCTGCGTTGTCCCTGGCTGTCACGACCGTTTCTGGAACTGCCGCCTGCTTTTTTATGTGCCATTATAAAAACTCCTTGTTCAGACCTCGTTACGGTGTTACGCCCACGATGTCTTTTTTTGTAATGGTTTGGTTCTTTGAACCCAATGGACTTGCCATAAGCAATACCATTTTCAGAAATCTAAAGTTTTTCCTGCTGTCACGCTTAAGGAACTCGTAAAAAATCCGATTTAGACGGTTTTGTAAAAAGTTCAAATTCAAGGCGTGCAAATTTTGTAATCATGAGGCGTACTTGTCGTACGTTGAATGATTGCGAAATGCAGCACAACG
>CAZIIV010000206.1:0-5426 GCA_964539365.1 uncultured Desulfobacteraceae bacterium
ATTCCAAAGCTTCTGGATGCGGGTAATAATTTTCATCATCAGGAAGATTAATTGGCAATCCATTCATATCCAGTATCGGGAATTTATTCACACTTGCCTGTTTAGCTTTAGAATGCACAACAACCTCAAATTGATCAGATATGGTAAACATTCCCACATCAAACGCCCAATGCGCAGTCCGGGAAAGCGTTATTCCGTTTCTCGGATCATCAGAACCTTTTTTGCTTTTAGAAATAATATGCGCGGCTTGTGCCTCTATTAAATTATCTGAATGATATTTTACGCCAGTCACAGCACATTTAAAATCATACTGATCTAAAACAACATTTTTAAACGCTTGATCCCGTTTTTGGCTCGATACTTGATAAATTGCCTTTTCTTCTGAAACAAAGGGATTAAACTCTTCTAATGTGAATGATCGTAGAGCAGATGCAATAATTATGTCTTCATTTGCGCCATTGCTGACCTGCTCTAAGGTTGCAAAATCTACATGCTGAATTCTGAAAATATCACTTGCAGGATCATAGCTATCAATTAAGCCCAAGCCCATGAGACGATATCGTGTACCCTGTTTACTTGCCTTACTTGAAACTTGCTCTAAAACGATAACCGGCTCTTTATCTTTTAGGCAGTTAAACAAACTTTGATTAACCGCAATATCAGGGCCACCTTTTTTTGCAGAATACTTGATTGTCCAGCGTCCATCAGGAAGATATGTCAGCTTATCTGCATATGGGCTAACTTTCATACTTGCGATGCTAAGGGTATAATCACTCCATTTGGGTTTATATATGCCCTCAATTAAAGGATGAATCCTTCGGATACCCAAAACAAAATCAGACGTCTTCCGCAGGAAATCAGGCGTAACGATTTTTCCATAATGTGGAAGTAACGCGCGAAAAATTTCCCAACGACGGTTTTTTTCTGTTTTAGGCATAACCACCTAAATTGCTTTTAAATATTATTTGACGCTGTTGCCTTGTTTTTTATAAATTTCAACCTTTTTTCCTTTTGACGCAATGTGAAACTCTCCCCTGAAACCCTCAGCAAAAAGTGCAGTTGCAGCAGCTTTAATGCGAGCTGGAAAACGACTCTTATCCTTATACATGCTTCCTGTCCAGGCCAGAAAATGATCTCCATCAAGGATCTCCACGTCCACAGCACCGTCATATCCGACCTGATCAAATACCATTTCCCATGAGATGTTCTCAGGATCTTCTTTAAATAACTGTCTGAAATCGGCCGCATAGCCCGAGTTCTTTCTATCGCCATATTTAATTTCGACAACAACCCCCCGAAGATCTGCTACCTTGCTGATGATTTCTATACGCAATTTACCATTTTCCGGGAAAATGTGAAAAATCTTAGTTCCTTCATCAGGCAAAGGCGTTAAATATTCAGATAACTTTTCGACAATAGCGGTATCCGGCAAATATTTGACAGCATATTCTTTTCCGTCATCTGATCTTGTAAGATCTGCATCAAAACTTTTTCCTGCCAATAATAATTTGATTGGCTTTGACCCACCCGGCATAATAGGCTTTTTATCTAAAAATATTTTTGCGAACTGTTGTTCCATCGGAAATCCATCAACAAGTACTGCATGGTCAAAATATACAGCCTGACGTAGACCACGGCGCTTGAAATATCGAACAAGTGCAAATTCTATCCGATCCTTTAAGAGCATCTTGTAGTTGTCATCTTCCCAGTAATGGTGAAGTTCAGATTTCAGACTAAACTTATCGTTTTCCTTGTCCAATATAAAATAGTCTTTTTCTGTATTACTAAGAAAATGGAGAGGCATTTGTTTTAGCTTGGCAACGACTTTGGATAAAGGGAAAGCTTTTTTATCATCGGCTTTGGATAGATCTTCATAATCAAATAGCTTATCACGATGATTTAAAAAATAGTTTAGAAATCCTTCAGCAATATCCCTGATCTGCCAAGTTGTGCCTGATAGTTTTAGAAGAGTCTGCAGAACTACCATTTTAAATGACCTGACCGGGTGCAGTTCCTTTTCTATGTGTTGAAGAAATGCTTCACCCGGGGTACCAATAAGCGTTTCTTCGAAAGAAGAAAGGCTTTCGTCACAGTACTGTTTAGTTCGCAACCAGTTACCAAACTGCTTGATAAATACATATGGATCAACATCATACCCGCTGGCATATAAATCCATCAGCAAAGGAGACCGGTTCCCTAAGTCTAATTTAATTTCAAGGTATAAAGCCTTAAGTCGGTCTTCTGGCGACAGTTGCTCTTTTATTATTTTCCGGATTTCCTCGTCCCAAATCTGCTGGACTTCTAAATCTTTACTAATATAGCATCCCTTGGGCAACTGCTGCCAGGGATGTATTTGCCTTGCTGTTACATAATCTTCCATAAACGACTGCATTGATGTATATCCGGCCAGAGCCAGCGGAGCAACATGAGCTTTTCTGAAATTTCCTACAAAATCAATAGCGACTAGAAAATCTTTGCCAGGCACTTTTCTCAAACCCCTTCCCAGCTGCTGAAGAAATATAGTAAAAGATTGGGTGGGTCTGAGAAACAGCACATGGGTCACTTCTGGAATATCGATACCTTCATTGAAAATATCCACCGAACAAATCACTTCCAAAGGATCATCTTCAGAGCTGAGCCTGTCGATTGCAGTCTGCCGTTCAGATTCTTTGGATAGTCCCACAAGAGATATTGATTCGAGGCCGTTGTCCTGTGTCAATCGTTTAGCCGTATATTTTGCATGAGCGATGGAGCTACAAAACGCAAGGGCCTTGATCTTGCCCTGTGATGGAAGATATTTTTTGAGGTTTCGAGCCACAATTTCTGTACGGGTGTCATCAATAAGGGCTTTGTCCAGTTCTTCCTCATCATAACGCGTACCCCGCCATGTAATCTGGCTATAATCGGTTTCATCGTAAATGGCAAAATACTGGAAAGGCACCAACCATCCACGATCAACAGCTTCAAGTATTCGAACTTCATAGCCAATATTATAATCGCAGTGGGCCAGCACATCTCGTCCATCCATTCGCTCAGGGGTGGCGGTTAGACCCAGGAAGAACTTTTGTTGAAAATAATTTAGAACACGACGGTAAGTGGCGGCTTCACTGTGGTGAAACTCATCCATAACAATGTAGTCAAATTCGTCTGAATCAAACATTTTCATATGAGCCGCTCTGCTCAATGTTTGGATCATGGCGAAAATACCATTGTTTCCATTGGATATGGTATTGCCACTTCCTAAAATTTCGCCGAAGTTATCATCATTCAGTACGTTTCTGAAGCTATCAATAGACTTCCTTAGGATATTCTCGCGGTGGGCAATATATAGTAGTCGCTTGCTATTGCTATATTGAAAATCAAAAGCCGCAAGATAAGTTTTACCCACTCCGGTTGCAGCTATCACAGCCGCCTTATCAACCCCTTGATCCCGCATCTGGGCTAAGTTTTCCAATGCTTCTTTTTGGGCATCGTTAGGCATAATGATAGATGAGCCCCAGATTTTTTGTGTGTCAAAAATTTCATGATTCTTTTCTTCAGGAATATGCCATCTGTTTTGTGAAGGTAATCCAAATACAGGTTGCCACCGCTCTTTGTAGCCGGCTATAAAATCCTCAGTAACCTCGACTGCTGCATTATTCCAATAACGATCAAACTCTTTTAAGGCAGCCTGAAACGGAGAAAATTTATCAAAGGGAAGGTTAATTTCACCCGGTGTAAAATAGTTCCACTCAATGTTTTTGGTAAAGCCTGCTTCAGTAAAATTAGAAGACCCAATAAGCATGGTGCCAGTACCGCTGCGACGTCGAAACAGATATATTTTAACATGAAAATCTGGTGGAGACTGATCAAATGGAAGTTTAGGTGGATGAAAAATTTTGAGATCTGCTCCCGGAACAAATTCCTTCAAGTGAATGAAATATTCCGGGCGAGTCATATTGCCCATTGTAGACAATAAAATCTTTAAAGCCCCACCACTTTCTATAAACTGCTCAAAAGATGATATCATCAGGTTAGTAATTCCCGGCGTGTAAAAAGCCGAAGCAATCCAAGCGGATTCGCTTTGCATCAGCTCCGTATTCACCAAGTCAATGAGTTGTTTTTCGTTGTATGGACTAAAAAACATGACCGGGGTTTGATATGTATTTACATCATCGGTAGAGGTTTCACCTACATTTTCCAGAAATAATTTATGTTTGAACTCGCCTCGTTCTTTTGCCCGTTGGTGCCTTGCCGAAAGTAAATTGTCTAAATCATATCCATGTTCCTTAAGAGCCGCCAGGGTAATTTCAAGCATATCCGCCGATTCTTTGAGGATGCCATTTGGATCTTCATTTACCCATTGAGAAAACAATTCGTAAGCCTCTTCAAGAATTTTCCGGCCCACGGCTTTCCTGTATACGTCATTATCAATTTTTCTTGTAAATGGCACTTTGCCTTGTTTTTTAATGATCTCTGGTATCTTGTCCCGAACAAGCTTACGGTAGATGATTTTGCTGTTTTTCCTTTTTTGATGCATCAAAGTTTGCCTGCCAGTGCTTGTATTAAAAAATCGTTTTTAGATATTATTTGGACTATACTGGTTTTTTTTTCAGAACAAACCCAAGCCAAATATCATTGGTCTGTATTTTGGAAATTTGAGTTGTAAAATCAAGAACTATAAAGCCAAGTTTATTAAAAATGGGCCTAAGTTCTGATTCTTGCCACAAGTAAAAGGTCCTGCCGTGTTTATCTGTAAGCGTTCCTTGGCCTTCTTTAAGTGTGATCAGCATCTTCCCGCTTTCTGATAGCCCTGAGGTAATGTGTTTAAAAACCGATTGTAATTTTATGTGGGGCACATGAACCAGGGCGCCGACGAGCATGATGGCGTCCACAAAAATTGATGAAAAATCGTAAGTCTCGAAATCCCCTTCGATGACCTCACATCCGACATTTTCCCTAGCGAGTTCTGCAAGGCCGGAAGACCGCTCAAGTCCGATCACATCGAACCCCCGCTTTTTCATCCAGAGCAGGTCCCGGCCGCTACCGCACCCCACGTCCAGGATAAACGCCTCGGCCGGAAGCCTTTGGGCCAGAGGGGCTAAAAACGATGATGGATCCACGGAAAACGTTTTTTCGTGGTACGCGTTGTAATTTTTTTGGTAATAGTCTGACATTTTTATTTAACCGCGAATGGACGCAAATGAACACAAATTTTTAATAAGCCACCGACCCACACGGACACACCCTATTAAATCCTCCGGAGGAGGGCTACCAAAGATAGCATTTAACAGGGCACGGAAAGAAACAGGCATTGCTCACACCCGCTTGTCCCGCAAATCGGGGCTGCACTCGAGGTGCCCCAGTACGATCTTCCGGACCTACGGGGACAGAGTAGAGTAGAGAACAGGTTCAGCTGACTCCCAGCATAAATGACCACCCAGAGG
>CAZIIV010000207.1:0-5416 GCA_964539365.1 uncultured Desulfobacteraceae bacterium
GTTCGATGTTCAAATTGTTGCATCTGAAATTACGAATAATCCTTCATATCATGTTAAAATTATCTATACAGGTCAGCAGCTCTGAAATTACCGTGGATTCCCCGCTCCTCCTCCCGGCGGGAAAAAGGGTTTGGGCCGATGCTTTTTGCCTCCTCTACGAAATCTTTCACCACTTGTACAAATTTCGGGGCCTCCGAAGCGGAAATCCACTCCAGGCGAATCCTGTCCGGGTCTATCCCAATACATTCCAGAAGTTTTTTGGTCATCAAGACCCGCCTTCTGACATATAAATTACCTTCCAGGTAATGACATTCCCCGGGATGTCACCCGCCGATGAACACTCCGTCGATCCCGCTTGCGAATGCCTCCAGAATGAGCACAGGATCAATCCTTCCGGTGCACATGACCCGGACCACCCGGATATTCGGCGGATATTGGGACCTGGAAACCCCGGCCAGATCGGCTCCGGCGTATGAACACCAGTTACATAAAAAGGCCACTATTTTGGGTTCGAATGGATTTGACATAAAAAGCCTCCTACGCCAACGCGCAAACCTGCGCCCGTATTTGATGTTGGCTAAAATGGCACATATCCACTGCCTTTGAAGGGCAGCTTGCAGCACACAACCCGCATCCCTTGCAGGACGCAGCGGTGCTTTGCGCCTTTATACCGCCATTGATTTCCACTAACTGCATGGCGCCGTATGGACATACTCTTTCACAGATCCCGCAGCCGTTGCAGGTATCCTCGTCAACCACCGAGACAATGGGTTCCATGTCTATGGATTCTTTAACCAGAATGGTTGTCGCCCGTGCCGCCGCCGCCTTGGCCTGTGCGATGGATTCCTCGATGGGTTTTGGAAAATGGCAAACCCCTGCCAAAAACATGCCGTCGGTAGCAAAATCCACAGGTCTGAGTTTCATATGCGCCTCCAGGAAAAAGCCTTCCGGTGTTGTGGAAACTTTGTAAATTTTGGAAAGCGATCGGGTGTCATGGGGGACAACCGCCGTTGCCAGGATGATCATGTCCGGGCATATTTGAAGCGGCCTTTGCAGGATATGGTCGGTTACCGTTACCCTAAGCCCTGCAGTCTCCTTTTCCACCCTGGGAGGGTCTTCCAAATCATAGCGAATAAACAGAACGCCCTTTGTCCTGGCCTCCGTATAGAGTCTTTCCTTTTCTCCGGAGGTCCTGATGTCGCGATACAGGATATAAACGTTCATGTCGGGATTCAGCTCTTTGAGGGTCAAGGCGCTCCGGATGGAATGGGTACAGCATGCCTTACTGCAATAGGGCCGCTCAGGTATTCTGGAGCCCACGCACTGAATAAATACCGCGCATTCCAAATGCTTGAGCCTGTCACTTTTCCTTATAAACTCCTGATCAAGCTCCATGGAAAGCAAAATATCGGGGTCTTTTCCGTACAGATATTCTTTGGGCGTGCAGGGTTTCCCTCCGGTGGCGATGATCATGGCACCATGGTCCACCCGAGTTTCTTTGCCGTGCCTGTCAATCAATGTGGATGTGAAATTTCCCACAAAGCCCGAGGCGTCTTGTATGCTCGTATTCAGGCAAACATGGATCAAAGGATGGTTGTTTACCTGGTCGATCAGGTCTTCAAGATAAGGCTGAACCCGGTCCCCCTGATAAGTGGTGTAGAGGTTAAGGGCCTGACCGCCCAATTTGTCATCTCTTTCAACCAGATAAGTTTTAAAACCTTGTTCAGCCAAATCCAGAGCGCTGACCATGCCGGCCACACCCCCGCCAATTACCAACCCGTTATGATTAACCGGTACGGAAATGTCCGCAAGAGGTTGAATCAGCCTTGCTTTGGCCACGGCACTTCTCACCAGGTCCTTGGCTTTTTCAGTGGCCTTTTCCGGTTCGTGCATGTGTACCCATGAACATTGATCACGAATATTGGCCATCTCAAAGGTATATTTGTTCAGCCCCCCCTGCCGGAGTGTTTCTCTGAACAACGGCTCATGGGTTCTTGGGGTACATGAGGCAACCACGACGCGGTTGAGATCATATTCCCTTATATATTCCTTGATTTTCTCCTGGGTATCCTGGGAACAGGTAAACAGGTTTCTGTCGGCCACCACAACATTCGGCAGGGTCGCTGCATATTCTTTCACTCTCGGGACGTCCACGACGCCCCCGATGTTAATCCCTCAATGGCAAATAAAAACCCCTATGCGGGGCACCTTCCCGCTGACATCTTTCTGTATGGGATAGTCCTGACAGTTTGCCTGAACCAGAGTATTTCTGGCAGGCGCCAGTCGGCCCATGGCGGCGCCGGCCGCAGCGCTGGCCTGCATGACCGATTCCGGGATGTCCTTGGGTCCCTGGAAAGCACCGCAAACATAGATGCCCTTCTTTGAGGAACTAACCGGAGTAAAGGAATCGGTTTCACAAAACCGGCCCGGAGTCAGTTTTATATCAAGATTCCGTGCCAGTTCCACCCCCTGTGCCGAGGTCTCCAATCCCACGGAAAGAACCACCATATCAAAGGATTCTTCTCCGGCCTCTCCCTTTTCGGTCACGTAACGGATCCGCACGTCATCACCGGCCGGGTCAGGCTCTATGCTGTGGGGACGAGAACGGACAAACCGGATCCCATGTATGTTCCTTGCGTCATCGTAATACGCCTCAAAGCCTTTGCCCGCGGTGCGCATGTCCATAAAAAAAATGGCACAGTCAAGATCATCTTTGCTGTGCTCCTTGGCAATGACTGCCTCTTTAATGGCATACATGCAGCACACCGAGGAGCAGTAGCCATGGTCGCACTGGTTTATGTTCCGGGAACCCACGCACTGGATCCAGGCAATCTTTTTCGGTGCTTTTCGATCCGAAAGACGAACCAGGTGCCCCTGGGTGGGTCCCGAGGCTGAAAGAATTCTTTCGAATTCCATGGAGGTAATGATGTTCGGATGCCCGGCGTAGCTATAGGTATCAAGAACGGATGGATCAAACGACTGAAACCCGGGCGCCAGAATCATGGCCCCCGCGTTCAGTTCCACGTCCTCAGGCTGCTCCCGGTGGGTGTCAATGGTGACCGCACCGGCTTCGCAGGCTTTTACACACTGAAAACACTCGCAGCAATATCCGCAGTTCAGGCACCGAGCGGCTTCAGCCTCACCGGTCTCCGGGTCATATCCCAAGGCTACTTCCGTAAAGTTTGTCCGTCGCTCCGCCACAGGACGTTCGGGCATGCGTGCCCGGGGCCGTGTGTTTTGATCCCCGGGAATCGGACGATACACCGGATGAGCTTTGGGATTAGCCCTTCGCCCCCGGGACATATCCCGACCGTCCAGGTATCGGACCATGGACTCTGCGGCCTCGCGTCCCGCAGCAACCGCCCCGATGGCCACCCCCGGGCCGGTCTGCACATCTCCTCCTGCAAAAACCCCCTCTCGGCTTGTGGCATACGTAACGGGATCCACTTCAATGGTCCCCCGGCGGGAAAGGGTGAGCCCGGCAACGCCCTCTAAGCCGTAAAGTGCCGGTTCTTGACCGATGGCAACAATGAGCTGATCCACGGGCATTTCATATTCGCTCCCCGGAATCGGAACAGGCCTTCTTCTGCCCGATGCATCCGGTTCCGCAAGCTTCATCTGCATGCATCGCAAGCCCGCTATCTTACCCTCCGTGGCCAACACCTCCTTGACCGCCGTGAGATAGGTTATGTCGGCCCCTTCCGCCTCCGCCGCCTGAATCTCCTCCTCCCACGCCGGCATTTCGTTACGCGTTCGGCGATAAAGGATATCTACCGTTTGTGCTCCCAGTCTGAGGACACAGCGCGCCACGTCAATGGCCACATTGCCTCCGCCCACAATGGCAATTTTTTCTCCAACACTCGCTGTTCCAGTCAGATTGATTTCTTTAAGTAACTCCACCCCCTGTCGCACTCCCTGAGATTGTTCACCGGGGATTCCCAGATCAATCCCTTTGTGGGCACCCATAGCCAGGTACACGGTTTGATACCCCCGCTCAAAAAGGCCGTCAAGGGTCAGATCCGGGCCCAGGGGAGTTCGGGTCCTGATCTCAACTCCAAGATTGGTGATGACCTGGATTTCTCGGTTCAGTACCTCACGGGGCAGACGAAATTCGGGAACACCTACCCGCAGCATGCCGCCGGGTTCCGGCAGTGCTTCAAAAATAGTCGATAATATCCCTTTTTTGGCCAGATGAAACGCGGCTGAAAGCCCTGCCGGTCCCGATCCGACAATGGCAACGCGTTCCGGTCTTTTAGGCAGGCAGTTTATTTCTATATCCCGGGGATCACATCGGTCTCCGGCCAGACGTTTAAGATCCCGTATGGCCACCGCTTCATCCATTTCCGCTCTTCGACATACGTTCTGACAGGGGTGGGGACAAATTCTGCCGATAACTCCGGGCAAGGGAAGGTCCTCCATGATGATTTCCAGTGCCTCTCGATACTTCCGCTGACCTACCATCTGAACATATCCTTGAACATTGATTCCTGCGGGGCATTCCAGACGACAAGGTGCCGTGTCCCCTTTCTGAATGGCAAAGGCTCCGGGGATGGCCTGGACATATTTTTTATAAACGGCTTTTCGAGTGGATAACCCCTCTTCATATTCATCCCGCAGGACCACCGGACATACTGAGGCACAATCTCCACAGGCCGTGCATTTTGACGGGTCTATATATCGGGGCGTCTTGTGGACGGTAACTGTGAAGTTTCCGTTTAAATCATCCGCCTTTTTCACTGTTGCAGATGTCAACAGCCTAATATTGGGATGTCGGCCCACGTCCACCAGTTTGGGTGCAACAATACACATGGCACAATCGTTTGTGGGAAAGGTCTTGTCCAGTTGAGCCATGGCCCCGCCAATGGCCGGCGAGCTTTCAACCAAATAGACCAGGAATCCGGATTCCGCCAGATCAAGAGATGCCTGCATCCCGCCGATGCCGGCACCCACTACCATCACTGCACCTATCTTGTCTTTTTCTTTAGACACCATCATTGAAATAATTTCCTCGTAAACCGAGCGCTTCAAATTTTTAATTTTGAACCCCTCGGTTTAGTTTCTGTTAAGTCAGGTCGATTTTTATCGTACTTTTTGCATCAATGCGTATAAAATCTCCGGCCGTTCGTAACTCGACTCCAAGGATCTATCCTTACGAACCGATTTATCATTAAAAAAGAGGGCAATATGAAACTGCAGGTTGCCCAAAATAAAACATAGGAAAATAAATCAGCAAATATTATGCCACAAAATAAAGAATCCTGGCCCAGAGGACCAGGCTTTGGTTATCCCCAGAGGGGATTTGCTTTATTAAAAGTTCATTGACTTATTAAAATTCCAAATAGCAAATCCCAAAATTCAAATAAATAACAATGACCAAAATTCAAAATCTCAAACAAAAAAACAGCCGCTCACGCGG
>CAZIIV010000208.1:0-5344 GCA_964539365.1 uncultured Desulfobacteraceae bacterium
TTTTACCCAGTGAAACTTTTTTCTATTTCACCGGGGCCAGCATTCCAGTATTCCAATCCGGCGGCACAAAGAGGCTGCCATTAAAAGGCTATTGATTTCATATGGTTGTAGAATTTCCGAAACGTTTAATTGTTGGAGGTGTAAGATGCATCGGATAAGGTGTTCGGCCAGATATGTAGGTTTTTTTATGACAGTGACTATGGTATTGATGACCGTCCCTCTTCAAACGGTTTGTGCGGCAATGATCGGCACCGAAACGGTGCTTACGACTGCACAGACACAAGATGAACGTGAAAATCTTGTCAGGTTTCTTGAACGCGAGGATATACAAGCCGTAATGACAGCCCAGGGGATTGATTCCCTCGAAGCCAAAGCCCGTGTTGACAGTCTTTCTGATGCCGAGGTCATGCAAATTGCAAAAAAAATGGATCAGCTTCCTGCCGGAGGCGATGGGCTCGGCATTGTGGTAGGCGCTGCTTTGATCGTCTTTCTGGTACTTCTTTTTACGGATATTGCGGGTTATACCGACATCTTCCCGTTTGTTAAACACCAAAAATAATATGGCCGTCCGCCGTATCCTCCTGCTGTTGTATGGCGGGGTGCTGCTGATATGCCTGACCTCCTGTGCGGGTCTTAAAAAATGGGAACTGCTGCAAAAAGCGGGTAATTTGCCGCCCCGCTTTGAGCTTAAAACCGTACCGTTTTTTCCTCAAAAGGCATATCAGTGCGGTCCTGCGTCCCTTGCAACAGCACTTAACTGGAGTGGATTACCGGTTTCCCCTGAAGAACTGACAGATGAGGTGTTCACCCCCCTACGAAAAGGAAGCTTGCAGACAGCGCTCATAAGCGCCGCCCGCCGTCACGGTAGAATCGCTTATGTATCCACCGGAATGGACGTGATCTTCTCGGAAGTGGCTGCCGGTCATCCGGTAATTATTTTGCAAAACCTCGGGCTTTCCTGGTATCCTGTCTGGCACTATTCGGTGGTTGTGGGGTATAATATACCGAAAAAATATGTTATTCTTCGCTCCGGCACCACCGCCAGAAAGATTATGGCTTTCCGGGTTTTTGAAAAAACCTGGGCCCGCAGCCATTACTGGGGACTTTTAATTCTACGACCGGATCAACTTCCCGCCATGGCCAAAAAGGACCCGTTTCTGAAAGCGGTACTGGGACTTGAAAAGGCCCGCCGGTTCCGTGCTGCGATTCATGGATATAAAACAGCGCTGACACGCTGGCCACAAAATCTGACCGCCCTTATGGGTATTGGCAACTGCCATTATGCACTCGGAGAATTAAAAGATGCCGAATCGGCCTTCAGAGAAACTGTGCGGTTACATCCCGGGGAAGGTTCCGCTTTAAACAACCTGGCACAAGTTCTCTTTGACCAGGGGCGAAATCAGGAAGCACTGGAAGCTGCCAAAAAGGCGGTTTCTCTTGGCGGTCCGTTAAGTGCCGTTTATCAAAAAACCCTTGAAGAAATTCAAGCCGGAGCGCCGTGAAATATTGTTACCTATAACCGATACCCTTTCTCGTTAAACAATCTCAGACAGGCATCCACCACTTTGGGATCATAAAAGGAACCGCGATTCTTTGAAATTTCATTTAACGCAAGATTGATCCCAAGGGATGCCCGGTAAGGCCGGTGAGACGCCATTGCCTCGACAACATCTGCCACCGCCAGTATTCTTGCTTCGAGTAAAATATTTTCACCGGATATACCATTGGGATATCCCGAACCATCCATTCTTTCGTGATGCTGCAGGACAATCCGGGCAATGGGCCATGGGAAATCCACGGTCTTTAAAATATTATAGCCCACTTGGGGATGCTCTTTAATTATCCCTAATTCGTTTTGACTGATATTTCCGGGTTTGCTGAGAATCTCTCCGGGCACCGATATTTTACCGATGTCGTGGATGACTCCCGCCATGCGGATCCCTTGAATTTGTTCCTCCGGAACGCCCATTTCCGTGGCGATGCCTCGAGCAAGATTGCTGACACGGCGCTGGTGACCGGCGGTATAAGGATCTCTGGTCTCGACCGTCAATGCCATGGCTTCAATGGTTCCCCCCAATGCTTTTCTCAAGTCCGCCAGGGTCTTTTCAATTTGTTTACGGTTTGACACCAGTTCACTGATATCCCGAATGATGCCCTGGTACCCCAATCTGCTTTTATCTTTCGCCTGCCGAACCGTAGCGGTAATCAAACAGTCCATTTTAGTGCCGTCTTTTTTACAAAGCTTTGCCTTGAACTCTCTGACAGATCCTTTTCGTGCTATTTCATCCTGCAGCTTCTCGTATTCATCAGGATTTACAAAAACTGACTTTGTATTAATTCCTAACATCTCTTCTCTGGAATACCCGAAGAGCTCCAGTGTCGACAGGTTAAAATCAATCAGTTCACCGTCTTTATTGTTAAGATAAATCGCATCGCTGGAGTCTTCAAAGAGGGTACGATATTTCTCTTCACTCTTTCTTAATTGGATTTCGGTGATTCTGCGTTCCTGCCGATTTTTGGCCTCCCGCAATTCCCGATCGACCGCAGAACTCAGTCGCGCAAGATTTTCTTTCATAATGTAGTCGTGCGCACCGGCCTTCATGGCCGCAACAGCGGTTTCATCTGCAATAGTTCCGGATACAATGATAAAGGGCAGATCGAGCCTTTTATCCTTATAAAGTTTTAGAGCGGTAGCCGCATCGAAACTCGGCATCGAATTATCACACAAGATTACATCCCATGTCTGCTTATCTAAGGCCTTACTCATAGCTTCAGCGGTATCTACCTGCTCGTAACTGGGGCTGAACCCTCCATTCTTTAAATTTCTCACAAGCAGCAAGCCGTCGTCCTCAGAGTCATCTACAATCAATAAACGGACAGGTTTATCCATAACATACTCCTTATACGGGCGGGGATTCGTTTAAAATCAGCCAGTACAGGCCGAGCTGACGGATGGCTTCGGTAAACTGGGCAAAGTTAACCGGTTTACGAATATAGCTGTTGGCTCCCAAACTGTAGCTCTCAGTTAAATCCCGCTCTTCCCTGGATGAAGTGAGAACAACCACGGGAAGCAGTTTGGTCCGGTCATCATTACGAAGACGCCTCAACACTTCCAGACCGTCAATTTTAGGCAGTTTCAGATCAAGCAATATAATCTGGGGCATCATGCTCATGTCACGGCCGGTATACGCCCCGGCACCAAACAGATAGTCGAGTGCTTCGGCACCGTCCCTTGCAACCACCACCTCGTTCATTATTTTATTTTTTTCGAGGGCGCGAATGGCCAATAGTTCATCGTCGGGGTTGTCTTCAACCAACAGAATTATTTTTTTTCTCATATCATCCTTTTAACTTATTAAAGTGCAAAATAAAAAGTTGCGCCTCGATTTACATAACCTTCCGCCCAGATACGGCCTTCGTGACGGTTAATAATGCGCATCACCGTAGCAAGGCCAATGCCGAACCCTTCAAAATCAGCATCTTTATGCAGGCGCTGGAAAGCTCCAAACAATTTGCCGGCATAAGCCATGTCAAACCCCACACCATTGTCTCGAACGCAATACACAAGCTCATCATCCTGCAATACGGTATCAAACACAATCCACGCTTTTTCCTGCCTGGACGTGAACTTCCATGCATTGCTCAACAGATTCTCAAGCACAACTTCGATCAAGTTGGGATCGCAGACTGCGGATACCTTATGGCCGATAACAATATCTACGCTGCGATCCGGATCCCTTTCTTGAAGCT
The DNA here is from genome assembly GCA_964539365.1 of uncultured Desulfobacteraceae bacterium. GTDB lineage: Bacteria > Desulfobacterota > Desulfobacteria > Desulfobacterales > UBA11574 > S5133MH16. The sequence goes on from CAZIIV010000208.1 coordinate 3,751, forward strand.
TGCTCACGATTCTTTCCGCCATTTCACTTAAATTGACTTTTTCTTTCTTGAGTTCGCGACGGGATATCCTCGAGAGAGAAAGCAGATCGTCAATAATTTGCCCCATTCTCTGGCTTGCGGAACGTACCCTGTTCAGATAATCTTTTCCTTCCGCATCCAGCTGATGATTATACTCTTCCAGCAGGGCCAGACTAAACCCGTCTATACTGCGAAGCGGCGCTCTTAGATCGTGTGAAACCGAATAAGAGAATGCTTCCAGTTCTCTATTCGTAGCCTCGAGTTGTGCGGTCCGCTTCTTAACTCGCTGTTCGAGTTCTTCATTCAGTTTGCGAAATTTTTCCTCTGCACGTATGCGTTCACTGACATTTTCACAAATGATATATTCCTTGTCTTCATCAAGAATAACCTGTCTGAAAATGATATTTTCTATATTTCCGTTCTTGTTTGTTACATTGAACATACGAGGTTCCCTGTTCAATTGTTTTGCCTTCTGCATATCTTCTTTCCAGTGGGCAATAAAATCTCGCCGTTCAAAAATATTGGGGAAAATTTTATTGTACCAATCCGTAACCGTGGGAATATCTTCAAGCCGATAACCGAAACTTTCAACAAATTCGGCATTAATATACTCAACACGTCCGCCGGAATCCACTACGGTTATAGGATAAGGCGAAAGCTTTACAATTTTTTGAAGAAGTTTCTCGGATGATGTATATTTACCTATATATCTTGTCGATAATATCACTCCTGTTAACAGGGCAATGAAAAAAGAGAGTCTCTCGAACAGGGCATATGGCGGAACTTTAAAAATGATCGAATCCAAAAGACTTTGAGTTCCCTGTGGAGTTATGGAATGAGAAAAGTTATGAAATATTAAATTAAAAACACCATCAATTACCCAAAAAACACAACAGATTAAAACAGCAGCACCCAGAAGATAATTGGATCTCTTTTGTTCTGTAATCTCTTTTAGCCCAAATATTTTTCGGATAGGTCCGAAAAGTATCAAAACATCCGAAAGCAGCAGGATGAGATACCCATTAACCACTGCTTGTATGGCGGTAACATTTATAAAGCTCAAAGAAATTGATGTTACGGTCATTTTCGACGACCACACAGGCGGGTTAAATTGAAATGCCCATCTAAATATTATATATAATATCAGGATATTGAACAATCTAAACGGAATCTCAAATAAATAGGGGTTCCATTTTTTATCTCCGGTGTTGCCGAATTTTTTCGCACACCATCCGTGCCATACGATCCAGAGTATAAACATCAAAACCGTAACAAGAGATAATATCCCCCCATCTTTAATCCACGCTGTACTGAAGGCCAAACAGAATATGGCGGAAAGCAACCCATATCTCCATCCCCACCGAAGAGATACGATCATTGGGCATACCAGACCCGCCATGAACTTAATCTCGTGAGGCGGAAGTAAAAAAACAAATGGACGTATGTTTAGACACAACCCAATTAACCCTAAAACAATGGAGATAAAAGTTTTATACAGATTCTCTTTAGTTATATTGGGGACTTGATACATAATTGAACGTTTCGCAATTTCCATAACTTTAACTTTTTAAAAAAT
>CAZIIV010000209.1:0-5312 GCA_964539365.1 uncultured Desulfobacteraceae bacterium
AGCGGTTATGCGCGCAAATAGAAACAAAATACGCCCCGGCCTGCGAATAATCGTAGCCCTTTAATCGAATCGACCGGCGACGATGAATGTCGGGATTGTATTTCATACCCGGGCCTCCTCAACAAACTTCTCGGCATCCGGGACGTCTGCCTGCGCCGCAAGCTCCTCAAGCGCCGCGGCAGACAGGCGCCAGGCATGGTAGGTAGCGGCGACCTTGTCGATCTCTTCGTCGGAAAAATCTTTATGGGTCCGGTCGATGAGGGTTCCCAATTTGCGAGCGTCGATAAAGAGCGTGTGCCCGCGCCGGTCGCGGAACTTGCCGTTCTTCTTGTTGCGGGCCACAAACCACAGGCACACCGGAATCTGTGTCGTGTAGAAGAGCTGTCCGGGCAGGGTGATCATGCAGTCCACCAGGTCCGCCTCAATGATGTTCTTGCGGATTTCCCCTTCGCTGGTCATATTGGTGAAGAAATTATTCAATCCGATCATCTGGATTTCATCGCCTTTGATTACGAATAGGACATTATAGGTCTCTTTACATATGTATTAAAATATTTCGCCGCATCATACATAATATATAACGTGTTGTAAATATGAATCTATTCTTAATAATACTACCAGTATTATGCCATTACATCCTCAGAAAAAAATCGCAATACACCATAAATAATTGAAATTGGGATTGTTAAAGCATTTGAAATGAGGATTAAAGATACCGAAAGGAATTAAGTGCAAAATAATATTTTTTGAATTGATAATTCCTGAGGTATCCATCCAAAAGGTAAAAATACCGACCGCCTCCAAAACCTGCGATACGTCTGACTGACCGGGGAGGGTTTTAACACAAAATTAGAAAGTTGGGACGAGTTGAAATTTTAAGTTCTTATGATCCCAGATATTTATAACCGGTTAAGTTTTGGAATTTTTTAATTTCTGTTCTGGGTTGCGGCGCTTCATCACATTTGTTCCAGTCTTCCAGGATGGTCTGTAATTTTTCGTCCCATGATATCAAACCTTTTTTCAGCCAGATATTGATCATACCTAAAGGGGAAATAATTTCATCGGGATTGTTGGAAAACTGTTGCAGGTAATATTCGATCAGATCCTTGTCTCCGGTCGTGATGCGAAAATTGTTTGCAAGGGCACATGCAACTATGCGTTGATCGACTTTGCTCAAGTCAAAGTAATATCGGGTTTTGCTGTTGATAATTCCAGAGCTGATTTGGTTATTGATCGTTTGATAATAAAGCTTGAAATCATCAGTTTTCAACACGGCATTACCAAGAGGTTTGATATTGGAGCTATAGCGGTTGCGCCAGGGATATCTGTTTTTGAATTTCTGGGTACGAAAGGTCTCTTTAACGACATCACTGATGGTGACGCTTTCAAATTTTGGGTTTATGAACATGTCCGGGGCTATTCTGATGAGCATAAGAACGCTGCATGTGTCGCATAAAATATACATATCTGTAATCAGAAGAATCAGTTCTCGGTCAATATTTTTTTTATTTCTTTTGCATCCAAAGCACTTTCCAGGCCCAAAAATTGGCCTAATTTTCTGTAAGAGATGTTCTCAATTTGTTCTTGTAATGTATTGATGAATCTTGGAGTCAGTGTGGATAACAGTTCCACGAATGATTTCGGATCATCATCTTCAAAAAGAATATCACCTATCGTTTTAAATTCTTTTTTTAAATTGGTATCCGCTCCGCCGATTTTGAGCTTGAGACTATGTGCAATTGTTATTAACCGTTTATAGATACCGAACAATGAATGACTGTACTTTCGGCCGAATATTTTTAGATTGTTGATTTTGTGACTGGTCGGCAATCCATTAATTGCTTCAAAAACAAAATTTACATATTCATCTGGGAACTGCACATAATTGGCCACGTTATCAGAAAATTTTTCTTCTTCGTCATCATAAAACCCATCCGTATAAGCTTCGTCTCTGATGGCATGAACGGCTTCATGCAAGACTGGAAAAATCAAATCTAGCACGTTGGTGGAATTGTTTACGAAAATTACCCGGTGGTCATGAATACGAGTATAGAAGGCATAGTCTTTGACACTTTCAGGAAAATACCTGAAAATTGTGGTGATACCCAATTGATCTAACAGGTGAAAAGCATCTCCATAATCCATCGGTTCGTCATTTTTAACAGCGGAGATCATTCTTAATTCTTCAGCAATTTTGAAGGCGCTTTCTTCATCTCGACCTCGGGTTCTGATCACCGGAACAACAATTGAATCGGAAATGTTTTTAAATAGGTTTTTATATTCCTTAACCATCACCATGGCGTCCTGTTGCATATGCTCATTTACCTTGGCTTTTTTACGAGTGCGGTGCACCGGCATGGAGATGGTTTCGGAGCTGTCATCACTGAAGAAATTTTCCGGGTTGACTGAAAGAATTCGACACAAGGCGACCAGATGGTTCCCTTTGGGGATCTTACCATTGATCCAATCATTGACTGCCTGGCGAGAAACTCCAATTTGTTCAGCAAGGTTTATCAGGGTGATGTTTTTTCCCTTCGCCAAACCCTTGATTTTTTCTCCCTCCCAAGGCATCTTTCCCCCCTTTCATTAATTACGACAGCTATATTTATGAATTCACAAATAGCCTGGCCCTTAAATAGTGTAAAGTAGACTTTACACATTATAATGCATTATGTCAATTAAAATACGCTAAATTGTCAAGTAAAACTTCCATAGGAAGCCATTTTTTAAAAATAGCTTTTTCAATTGTGGCGGAAAGAAAGTGGGGAGCGGGACGTATGCGGCAAAAAATCCTTCAAAGCCATGGGGTTCTCGCTGATGACCCCATGGTTCAAATCGAACCAAAAGCTGTTTCGTGAAGAAAGGGCGGCGCTTGCCGCCGCCGCCCCTCTTTTAGGAATAATCGTCGCCGGACTGGGGGTCATGTTGAATAGCGTGCTTTCCTTAAAACAGGAATCCGTGGTTGCGCATGGAACATACGGCATTACCGTTCCGGATTCTACTGACCAGATAGAATACAGGATTTGCATTTTTTTGCCTGGAAGATATCCCGAGCAGATTCCAATTTTGTTCTGCAATGATCCGAATTTGCCCGTTGGTGATATTGATCGCCATATTATGACGGATGGTTCAGCGTGCCTGGGCGTTTATGCCGATATAATGACCCGCTGGTCCATGAAAGCAGACATTGTGAACTTTCTGGAAAACTTTGTGGCCCCTTTTCTTGTTTGGCAGGCTTATTACGATGCTCATCAAAAACCGCCTCCCTGGGGCCAGCGAACCCATTTTGCGGAAGGGATTATAGAATATTACGCGGAATTGCTCGGTATAAATAAGCGCCAAACGGTTGTTGAATTCATGCGGCTTTTAGCCAGAAAAAACCGTCCGAAAGGTCATGAAATATGTCCATGCGGTTCGGGCAAGAAACTTAGAAATTGTCACCGGGAATTCCTTTACAATAACCGAGAGAGAGTTGATTGGGGGTATGTTGCCGTAGATTTGCAGACTGTTCTAAGAGATGATCAATCAAAAAGTCAATTGCGTCAGTGAGTTAAAAACCAAAACCATCAAAAAGATAGACGTATCAGGAAAAATGTGCTCGACGAAAAGCGGGCCTGATATTAAAAGAAATTGTTTCTGTCTTTTCGAGACAATCAGAGATGGAATACTTTTACAAAAAGCCTCAATTCGGTTATAGACGGTGTAAGGGGGGAATTGGAAAAAAATTGAAAAAACAACCTGCGCCTGCCTGTGCGTTGCCTGTCTGCCGCGCTTTGCCTGGCGCAGGCGCATGCACGCAGGACTGATATTTCGTGGCTCAAAATTTCTTAAGGGGTAACCCATGACCAACCTGTCGGAAGAATCGCATCAATCGGAAATTATCTTCTATCAAACTGAGGATGGAAAAACGCGCGTTCAGGTCCGTCTGGAAAATGAAACTGTCTGGTTGACACAAAAGTTAATGGCAGAATTGTTTCAGAAGGATGTGCGGACGATCAACGAACATATTCAAAACATTTATGTAGAAGGCGAGCTGTCACCGGATTCAACTATCCGGAAATTCCGGATAGTTCAAAACGAGGGAAAAAGACACGTTACGCGAAAAGTGGACTATTACAATCTGGATGTCATCATTTCCGTGGGGTACCGGGTAAAATCCCACAGAGGCACCCAGTTTCGCATATGGGCGACTCAGCGCCTGCGGGAATATATCATCAAGGGATTTACACTGGACGACGAACGGCTTAAGCAGGCCGGTGGAGGCAACTATTTCGATGAGTTGCTCGCCCGCATCCGGGACATACGTTCCTCGGAAAAGGTCTTCTGGCGGAAAGTGCTCGACATCTACGCCACCAGCATCGACTATGACCCCAACACGGACCTTAGCCGGGAGTTTTTCGCAGTGGTCCAGAACAAAATGCACTGGGCCGCCCACGGCTACACTGCGGCGGAGATTATCGAGGGTCGCGCCGACGCTTCCAAGCGAAACATGGGCTTGACCTCTTGGTCCGGGAGCAGATTGTCCAAATCTGATATCGAGATTGCTAAAAACTATCTAAACCAAGAAGAACTGGAGATTCTGAACCGCATCGTGACCATCTATCTCGATTTCGCCGAACTCCAGGCGCTCGACCGGAAACCTATGTACATGAAAGACTGGATCAACAAGCTGGACGAGTTTCTGAAAGTCAGTGAACGGGACATACTCCAGCATGCGGGCAAAGTCAGCCACGAGGCGGCTATCGAAAAGGCGCACGCGGAATATGAAAAGTTCCGGAAAAAGATGCTGGAAGACCCATCGCCGGTGGAACGTCACTTTGCCGAGGCGTTGAAGGAAGTGAAAAGGCTGGAAAAGATCAAGGCACTCAACGCCCGAAAAAAACAAAAGGGAAAGAAAAAGGAAGGCCATTGATGCTTCCTCAAATTGCGAATCGGTAAGCAGATGAACGAACGTAGGCCCGCTGAACCATACGACGACCATCTGGAATGGGGTCGAGAGGGGCATACTATCATCTCTTAGATAAGTCCAACGCATATCTTAAATGAAAAATGCCCGAGCTGATCCGAAAACCTTATGAGAAAAGCTCCAAAAAAACTCGAATGTATATTACAAAAATCAAATACACCTCAGCTATTAAAATAATGTCGAGATCACACTCTATTTGTTTAGTGTCGTATAATCAAAAATAAATCCGGTGCATCTTTGCTACGCCTTTCTGGGTTGTCATCCCAAGAAATAAGTTTGAGAAGCGCTAAACCGGCCAAGTTTATCACTTTTACAACCAACTCTGGATTTGAGCTCAATTTAACAG
>CAZIIV010000210.1:0-5271 GCA_964539365.1 uncultured Desulfobacteraceae bacterium
TTCTAACTTCTCTCTGTAAGGAAGATTTCAAATGAAAGAATTGACCCAAATAAAACCCGCCGGCTGGGTAAAGTTCACTCTATACGGACTGTTGCTTCTGGGCATTTATTATTCCGCATTTACCTGGCTGGTAACCCATGACTGGGAAAAGGAAGCCTACAGTTACTGCTGGCTGATTCCGCCGGTGGTGCTTTTTTTAATATGGCTCAAGCGCGATGAACTGGCCTTCATGCCCTCGGAACCATCCTGGGCAGGTCTGGTACCGGTGAGTGTGGGAATTGTTTTGTTTTGGCTGGGAGAGCTGGGCGGAGAGTATTTTACCATGTACGTCTCATCCTGGCTGATACTGGTGGGACTGTGTTTGTTGCATTTGGGCCGGCAAAAGCTGAAAACCATCGGCTTTGCCCTGTTTTTTATGCTGACCCTGTTTCCGTTGCCCAATTTTATCAATACCCGGATCATGCTGCAGTTGCGGCTGATTTCTTCCAAATTGGGTGTGGCCATCATACAGGTTTACGGACTGCCGGTGCATCGCCAAGGGAACATTATTGACCTGGGTTTTGCGCAATTGCAGGTGGTGGATGCCTGCAGCGGTTTGCATTCTCTGATTTCCCTGGTGGTGTTGTGCCTGCTGCTGGTATATTTTTTCAAGGATCATCTCTGGAAGCGGGCGGTGCTGTTGTTTTCATCCATACCACTGGCTATTGTGACCAACAGCATGCGGATTGCCATGACGGCCATTTTATATAAACACTTTGGCGCCGACGTGGCAGAAGGGTTTTTTCACGGGTTTTCGGGATTGCTGATATTTGCCATTTGCATTCCGGTGCTGCTGATCGAGATGAAAATTTTAGAAAAGTTGCCCCCGGTCCAGTCAGAGTCTGATTCTGAACACAGTGAAGCTGAATCATCATCTTCTGAAATCAATCCGGGCCGGAAAAGCGCTGAGGGACCCGGAAGGAAGACCGTTCTTCAGCCAGTCTTCATTGTTGCCGTAATCCTGTTGGGGGCGACTTTCGCGATTTCACACACCGTTGATTTTCGCGAAAAGATTCCCGCTAAAAAAAATCTGGACCAATTTCCCTTAAAAATAGGCGGATGGTCCGCTGACAGTCGTCAACTCATGGCTCAAAAATTTATTGACGCGCTCGATTTGAGTGAATACATGATTGCAGACTACCGGAACCCATCCGGTAAAAGTATCAATTTTTATGTGGCCTATTACGAGAGCCAGAGAAAAGGGGAGTCGATTCATTCTCCGGCCACCTGCCTGCCGGGCAGCGGCTGGAGTTTTGATCAATCCGGAACCGTGAAAATAACCGGTGTATCCGGGGATAACGGAGCCTATGAAGTCAACCGGGCCGTGATGCAGTCGGGTCAAAACAGACAGGTCACGTATTACTGGTTTCCGGTTCGGGGACGGATACTCAACAACGCTTATCAGTTAAAATTATACAATTTCTGGGATGCCCTTACCCAACAGCGGACCGACGGTGCCCTGGTGCGGTTGATTACAGATGTGTACGAGGATGAATCGATAGAAGATGCTGAAAACCGGCTTCAGGATTTTGTAAGGGATGTTGCACCGGTGCTGGAGGAGTATATACCTGGTAAGTACCTATAGTCTTTTAGACAGGATTTACAAGATTATCATGATCTTTTCTTAACTTTCCAGAGGAAAGTCAAGAAGGGAAATCCACATAGTGGCGTAAATTTTACGTGTAGTAACACACGCAAAGCCGGGTTACCTTGAAATAAGGTTCCCCGGCTTCTTTATTTGTCATATTTTTTCAACATTAAGATGCTTTTAAAAGAGGTAACTGAAAGTTGCCGGCAACAATTCCGGGAACCGTAATATCTTCATCAAGAGATTCCCAACGTAATGCAAACCCGTTTAACCGCAAAGAGACTTCTTTTAACTGTTCTTCGGTTGCTTTTGAAAGAATTTTGAAGCGATCAGCGGGGAAACCAATAATTCGACCATCCGTAAGTTCTATATAAATGATCCTTTTTTCTGCCCAGGCTCTAATAGCTACCGGTTCAACGGTTTCTTTTTCAAGGGCTATGGAATTCATAATATTTTTCCTTTAAAAATGTTAGATTTTCAAAAACCAGTTTCTCTATACTCCGCAGTGTTATTGGAGATATTCCTTTATTGCGAGCCAACCTCACGGGGTCGAGCCAGAATTTACATTCGCCATCCGTTGTTGCGACATGAATGTGAGCTGGTTCTTTTCCTTCATCTGAATAAAAGTGAAATCTGTAAGATCCGATTCTTAAAACTGTTGGCATATCTGAAAAAGATCCCAAAACTAATTAATTTTAAGAAAATTTATAAAATTTAGATTAAGTAATTTACACGGCACTGTCAATAAAAAACCTCTTGCCATGAATGATTTGATCAGGTTAAAAAGTGTCGGATTTCATAAGCTATTTGGTAATAGAGCCGGTCAATGGGCTATGACCGTTAATGGACCATGGCGCATTTGTTTTCGGTTTAAAAATAATAACGCCTACGATGTTCAAATTACAGATTATCATAAGGGATAAATATCATGAAACCAATTCATCCAGGACGCATTTTAAAACGTGAAATGTTGGCTCGAGGCCTTTCGGCTAACAAGCTTTCACTATCATTACGTGTACCTTCGGGTCGCATTACTCAAATTCTTAAAGGTAAACGCGGTATCTCTGCAGAAACAGCCCTGCGACTTGCCCGGTATTTTGGCAATAGTGCTCAATTCTGGATTAACTTACAATCAAGATACGATTTGGCTGTAGTTGAGCAAAATATAGGTGAAAAAGTTATCGCCGAGGTTGACCAAGCTATGATGTGAATAGAGATGGCTTTTTCAGGTGGGGAGGGGGAGAAAGCTAAAAAGCTATGATACCGGTAAGTCAAAAGTTCTGCCTGCCGTGTATGGATTATAACATCCCTTAATGCCTATTAAAAGATCAACATCGAACCCTGGTCGCCTCTGGCGCCGTCGAAGGCGGTAAAGATCGAACATCCAACTCGCCACAGGCGAGCAAGCACTTATCAGCCTTGTATAGTGAAAAAAGATAATGAAACAAGGTTTCATGCTCCCCTGTTAAGCCGATTTAAATTTCTAATGATATTTTGATAAAAATATTCGGTGATCATAAAAAAGGCAGCACCAAATCAATGGGCTGCCTTTTTACATTTTAATGGGTTATAGAGTTATATATCTTATTTTTTAAACTTTTTCCTGCCGTATCCTGCCAGACCGATAAGCCCGGTACCTAACAGGAGCATGGTGGCCGGTTCGGGGACCGGATTCGCATCATAAGAGACAAAGCTTAGTGCATGAGTAGAAAGCTTAAGACCCGCAAAATCTATTCCCATGCCACCATCATCATTATAAATTGCATAATGGTCAAGACCTGGGGTAGGCGCTTGTGGCGCACCGTATTTTAAAACTGCATAGGTCCACTCGACAGGGGCTTGCCAGTCATTAGCGCCAGTTTCATCCTTATAAACAAGTTCGACCCAATCAGAAGAAAGGGGATCAGTGTTATCAAGAAGACCATTCAGCCATTCTTCCACGGCGGCATCTCCACTATTGGATAGGTTGTCAGGGTTATAATAGGGCGAATTGTCAGGTATCATTATATCCGCTGCTGCCGGTGTTGACAAGGCAAACAACAGCATGACACATAAAAAGCATCCTAATAATTTCTTCATGTTTTCACCTCCTTTAAATTAAAAAATGTTTTTTTTTGGGTTAAAACCAAAAAAGCCGAATTACCTTCATTCGCAAGGCAACCCGGCCATCTTTTTTCAAGATCCGTGGCTTTCCGCCCCCCGGTCACCCGGGGTTTAGCTTTTTCTTTACAATTATTGTAGCAAGAAACGTGCTCAAATATTAAAAAAGTATAAAATTTTTTATCATAATAATATCAACAGGTTAAAAATAGCAAGCTGGCTCCAAGAAAAAGATTGTTACATTTATTTCATAAAAACTATGAGATTAACTTCATACTATGTAATTTATTACATAGGAAGATAAGAGCCGACACTCTAGTGTTTGTGAAAAACATTTTTGGGCGGCTATTCTGTAGTTTGAAAGCGTCTGTGATGGCGCTATCTGACTGATCCTGGATGCTGGATGCTTGATCCTGGATAAAAAATGCAGTGATTCCTGATAAATATCCAGTAACCAGTCTCTTCTCGTGTAAATTTTCGTTAGTTTACTTGAAGCTGATTTTTCCTGCTGAATCCTTTCATGTAACCATATTTATATTAAGGCCGAACGATCTACACCAATACTTTCTCGAATTTGATCAATTTTTCGATTGGAAAGGGTGATAGAAAGTTGAAGGCAAAAATTCAAAATATTGAGAAGAGACTCTACATATTAAGCATAAAGAACTCATCCAACAGAGAAGTTGATGCACGCAAGATTAGAAAGGATATACAGAAAAGCCTATTCTTTTTAAGGCCGCACAGAATTTATGGTCAAACGTTGCGACAATGGCCCCCTTTCTATCTCTGCAGACGGATGTAACAATAGCATCTCCGTAGTCCGGAATCTTATCAGGCCAGTATGAAAAAAGGATTCTCAGGTTTACTTCATGGACAATTTCTATTCCGGGCATGGAAACGAAATCACTGACCATTTGTTTTATTACCGATTTCGGGATATCATATACCTTTTCAAGTACATATATAAATTCGGTTAGTACATTCTGCGGACATAAAATCAACATACGCAGTCCGGCGGCGTTTTCAAAAAGTTCGGCTATTTTGTCCTGCTGGCTTTTGTTTCTATCCGTCACAAAGGATATAAGGGCGTTGGTATCTATTACAATAGTAAGTCTTTTCACTGGTATCTCTCTGCCCGCCGTTTCCTTGATAATTTGATGTCGTTCTCTATATTCCCACCCCCCGTTTTGACAGTGTTTTTAAACTCAAGAAAGTTCTTTTGCATGGGAAGACCCACGATTCTTCCATTTTCAACCTTCCATTCAATTGTATCGTTGATGGATAACCCGAGGTCTTCACGAATGGCTTTCGGTATGGTGGTCTGATATTTAGAAGTAATAACCGTTCGCATGGCTTTTCTCCTTTTTTTGTTTGCAATAAATCTTACAAAATAATACTATCGTAAGAAATAATAATTGTCAAGATGGAATTTGGAGGTGAAAAGAAAGCGGCAAAAAATGGAATCCAGTCTTTTCAAGCAGTTGTAGAACATCTGGACTCCTCCCGGACTCGATCCGGGATCTACCGGAGTGACGACTTTTTAC
>CAZIIV010000211.1:0-5267 GCA_964539365.1 uncultured Desulfobacteraceae bacterium
TCCTCTGTCTTCCGGTCTCTGTCCTCTGTCCTCTGACACCTGACACCTGAAACCTAAAAAAAAGGCTTCGGAGCCACGGTTTGCCAATAGACAAGGATCAGCGTTTACCGACGGCATTGATTCATACCCAGGTTATACTTTAACCCGATAAACCGTAATGGGTCGGTTTATTCCCTTGACGGTTGCCGAAGGAAGCGTTTCAACGTCTATGTCGTTGGGAAGCTGCCCAAAAGTGGATTCGCTGATCAGGATTTCACCGCCTTTTGCCATGCCTTGCAACCGTGCCGCAATATTGACCGGCATGCCAATGGAAGTAAATTCCTTGATTCTCAACGATCCCAAAATACCGGAAAAAACTTTCCCGGTTGCAATGCCTATACCGATTTTCAGTCTCAACCCATTCTTTTTAAATAGTCTGTTGTCGATCTCCTTTGCTCTTTTCTGCATTTTGATCCCGGTTTTTACCGCTCTGACGGCATTATCCTCGCATTCAACCGGCGAGCCGAAAACCACCATAATGCTGTCACCAATATGCTTGTCCACGGTTCCGTTATATTGGTATGCGATTTCACCTAAGGGAGTAAAATAGTCATTGTTCAAAAATGCCGCCACCGTATCCGGCGGAATCTGCTGAGACATGCGGGTGAAATCGCGAATATCGGAAAAAAGTACGGATACTTCATGGGATGTGGGTTTCAGCGCTCCGGGTGATTTTTCAATCTTTTTATACACCGGTTCGGAAACAAATTGCTTGAGCCGCTTTCGCACATTAATGATATGGAGCTTGGCCCTGAGTTCAATATTGTCAAAGGGCTTGGTCAGGAAACCGTCAATCCCCTGGTTTGTGGCCTGAATGGCGGCTTCCATGGTTGCGTATCCGGTAAGAATGATCCGGGTTATTTCCGGATTGAGGGACCCGATCACATCCAGTGTTTCAAGACCGGTCAATCCCGGCATTTTATAATCCGAGACCACCGTTAAAATATCGAAAATGTTGTCTTTAACAAAGGAGATGCCTGCTTCACCGTTTTCTGCGGTATGGATTTCATAGGGCTCGTTCTTGAGCGCACGAACCACGGAACGACGGATCCCTTCTTCATCATCGATAAAAAGAAGTTTGTTCATGGGAGGGTTTCCTTGGTTATAGTTTTCATGTATTTTGTGGCATAAGTTTATTGGGATGTAAATCAAGACTGTTGTTTGCTAAGATTGCCATGGCTATTTGGTTTCAGGTGTCAGGTGTCAGGGGTAGGGTTTCAGGTGTCAGGTTTCAGGTGTCAGGAAGTATGTTCAGTCACAACTTTTTATAGACCTCAAGATCCTCCACGTCCATATAATCGCTATAGGTCACCTCTTTTGCCCTTAACCCTGACACCTGACACCTGAAACCTAAAAAAAAGCTTCGGAGCCACGGTTTGTCAATAAACAAAAATCAGCGTTTACCAACGGCTTTGATTTACACCCGGTTTATTGTTACTTCTTATGTCAATTTTCGTGCCAAATCCGTATTTATGTTACCCCCATCGGATGATAAAACAATACAGTAATGCCAACATGTTCGGAAGTCCTTGTCACATAAGCGTTTAAGAACATCATGATTTTTTGTTAAAAAAATTTTTATTTAAGAATCATATCAAGAGGCAGGGGGCATGAAAGAGATATGCACAGAAAACTGTGCGTGCATGCACAGTTTTCTGTGCTAATGGTATGCCTATCCCCAATAAAAAGGATCAATAGCTCTCCTGGCACAAAACTCAGAGATGGGGACCAAAATATCGCAACCCCTGTCAAATAATGCTATTTTTTTGGACAAAAATTGGCAAAACACGTTTGTTTTAATCCGAGAATTTAATCTAACCACTTGGAAATTAACAATATTCAAGCTTTCTGATATAGTATGCACATTTTGCATGATTTTTGCATAAAATTTCACAGGATATAAATGAGGGGGTAATAAAATGAAAATCTATTATCAAGTCATTAATCAACTTAATAATCAACGGGGCGTAACAGCGGTTGTTGTGGCCATCGTAATTTCAGTTTTGATAGGTATTGTCGCACTGGCAGTAGATATCGGATATGTGGCATTATCAAAAAACGAACTGCAAAATATAGCTGATGCAGCGGCATTGGCCGGAGCTGGGGAACTGGGGAATCAATATGTTAACAAAGAGACGACTGACGATGACGCTATCAAAGATATTGCTGTGGAGGTAGGCAATAAGAGTAAGGCAGGCGGCGAGCATATAACTGTCGTACGAGACGAGATCGAAATCGGAACCTTTGATAACTCCAGGACCCCAAAGTTTGTTCCCAACATCACTGATCCGTTTGTTCCTGCCGGTGATGAAAATGCGGTAAGAGTAATTACCCGGAGAGATGCTGTTGCTAATGAGCCTGTAACCACTTTCTTTGCAAAAATATTCGGTAGTAATACTGTTAATGTCAAGGCAGACGCAACGGCTGCCTTGACTGATATTGGTGGAATCGGTCCGGGGGAAATGAATATGCCTATTGGACTTTCCGAAAACTGGTTCATACCCGAACCAGATTGTGAAAGTACAATTAAATTTTCACCAACAACCAGTAGTTGTGCCGGCTGGCATAATTTTTTTGATGATATTAGTGCAGATGCAATGAAGGATAAACTCCTTGGTTTTATATTGGATGATCCCACCGATCACGACGATCCTGATCTTCCTTACGGCGAATGCGTACTTGAACCGTGCGGCAGGGTTGATCCAAATAATACTGCCGATGTGAGCTGGGTGGATGAATATTTTGATATGATTCCAAGTGGAGTCCGTGACAGACTTGTTCCAGAATATACGCCTGGTGCACTGTCCGGAGAAAGCTTTTTCGTATTTCAGGGAGGAAAAATTGCTGCATTGTTGGAAGGTCCTAAACTCGCCTGGGAAGATGACGCAGGGTATGGGGCTAATTATACTGTTCCCATATACAACACACCGGGTGATCCTGATTCAGGACAAGTGGTCTTGGTTGATAAAAAAGAGGATGACGAACGTCCGGCCGCTTTTTTTGCGGCTTTTGATTATTTCAGGTTCCGTGATGAAATTCCAATACCTGAAGAGGGATTATCTTTTGATACGGATGGCGACGGTAATAATGATCTAACTGTTACGGATCCCGATGCGGTTTGGTCAGGGACTATTCCGATTTATGAAGATGATGACGAATGCATTAACCCACAAGGGGCCATAAAAATTGTAGGGTTTGCCTATCTACATGTGGTTAGGCCTAATCCGCCGCCGGATGCGACGATCCTTGCTAAAATCGCTTGTGAACTGAATGTCATCGGAGGCCGAGGGGGAGGTAGAACGAGCGGTTATCTCAAAGGTAGTATACCGTTATTGGTCGAATGATATTTTTTCAAATAACCATGAAAGAACATTATTAGCAATTAAAAAGAGTTAAAGGATAAATAAAAATTTCTTAAAGAATCATTAAGCTTGATGATAAAAGAGCAGGGACACTAAATAGCCCTGCTCTTTTTTTGTGGTATATTCGGATACTCACTCCCAAAGAAGATTCACTCTGCTTTTTATTGTTGATACGATATTTTATTCCACATTTATCTGCACACTACCCAAGTTAGTTCGCTTCGCTCACAATTGGCCTCCGACCCGTAGGGCTTACAGGTCGGCTTCCGGCTCGTACACCCTACAGCTCGGAGAGAGGGCAAGGGCTACGGCCCGGAGGGCCTCCGGGACCGCTTCTCTCCGAGGTGTAGGATCGTAACTCTACGAGCTGAATCCAGTCTTTTCGAGCAGTTGCAGAGCATCTGGACTCCTCCCGGACTCGATCCGCGATCTACCGAAGTGACGACTTTTTACGAATTCATCAAAATTAAAAATGGCGAATATCCTTTTAAAAACCAACATTCCCATATTCCAACATTCCATTATTCCAAATTCAAGGCAAGTGTTCAAACCTTATTATATCCTGTATTTTCAAAAGATTGTAGAATTTCCGAGACGTCAATATGTAATACATGTAATAAATATTGTGGTTTTTATTTCATAATTATCATTCCACTTTTATGTTCAACAGAACGGATTGGTAGTAATACTAATAAGTTAGAAAAGATATATTAATTTGCACGGTTTTTGCAGACATATAATTTGCAAATAAATTCGGCAAGGAGGTGTGAGATGAAAAAAACGTTAGTAGTTTTAAATCTTCTAGTATATCTGATTATCCTAGTAATATGAATGTCATTATTCCAGTTTCATGATTGTTTTGGCATCCAGTGTAACCGATCCGATTCCCAGATTTGAAAGAATCAAAAAATCATAGAGATAGGTTACCGTCAGGATAAAATCATCTCCGGAATCTACCGCATGAGGAGGGGGAGTAGATATCGAAAGGGGACTTGGATTGTCACTGAATGTAACCAGAAAATTAGAACAATAATTGGCAGCTGTCTTTTGACTTACATCTTCATGTTCATAAGCGGATCTATCAAGGCCGGCAATTACCCCGGCACGTGCGCCTTCCCGGCTGGCATTGGTAATGACATGTTGATTATATAAAAGCAGACTGAATTCGATTATTCCAAAAATGACCATAATCAGCAAGGGAAGGATAAGAGCAAACTCTACGGCCGATGCACCCTTTTGGTTTTTTAATATGAGTTTCATTTTCATTATTGAGGATATATAGCTTAACTGTTATTTTTCCGTTTTAATCTTTCAAAGTAAAAATTATGCTTATACCCCCATCTCCATTTCCATTTCCATTTTCATTAATGTCCTGGCAGTTAATGTTTTTGTAACACCTAAATGAAGAATGGAAGGAAACAGCAAATGGTAATTATATGTTACCATAACTGAAAAGTCTGTTTGAAACGGTTTCCCGGTATCATACAGAAAAGAGGTGGTGGGCGACTCATCACCACTAAAGCTTATTAGACGATCCTGACAATATGTGTCCACTATCTGCCTAACGGTAGTATCATCTGCCCGGGCTATCCCTGCGCGTGCGCCTTCCCGGCTGGCATTGGTAATAACCTCTTGATTATATATAAGCAGCCCAATATCGCAAAGTCCGCAAAACAGCAAAACAACTAAAGGAATAATGATGGCAAACTCTACCGCCGCCGCCCCGTTTTGATTTTTTAATATGAGTTTCATTTTCATTTTTGAGCGAACCCTTAGTATCCATATGTTCATGAAAGGCATTTTTCCAATTTTGACGGTTTCGTAAAAAGCCCAACTTCTGCGTTGTGCTGCATTTCGCAATCATTC
>CAZIIV010000212.1:0-5250 GCA_964539365.1 uncultured Desulfobacteraceae bacterium
TACTAAGCTCATTAAATATATCGTTAAACCGGGGGACCTTTGCCTTGATATTGGTGCCAACGTTGGTGCCATCACTTTGGTGATGTCTTTTGCCACAGGTTACAAAGGCAAAGTTATTGCTATAGAACCCCATCCCGCTATGGCTGAGCGGCTGAGAGCGAATATTGATTTAAACCGAATCAATAACGTTTCGGTTATGCCTGTGGCAATTTCTAACACTGTGGGAAGGACTACCCTATATGCAGCGGATCAGGATTACTTTCATCAGGGACGTTCCAGTCTTAAGCCTTCGCAAGGCATTAACAGAGAAATCTCTGTTGAAAAAATTACCGGAGAAATGCTACGAGATGAAATTGGCAACCATCGGTGCTCATTTATAAAGATAGATGTTGAGGGTCACGACTTTATTGTTTTAAATGAGTTGGAATACATCATCGATACGCATCGTCCCCATGTGATATTCGAATACCACCGCGATCGATGGAAGGATCATCATTGCGACATCCAGCAAGCCGTTGGATTCATTTCTCGCTTCGATTACAGGATATATTTTGTTAAACATGACATGGTATTTGCATTTGAAAAGACAGTTCCGGATTCATGTGATTTTTTCTGCTCACCGAAAACAGATAGGTTATAATTATTAAGATAAAAATATAACCGGCTAACCCCAGAGCCAAATATGGAATCGGCAAAAATATGAGATTTTCCGAGTTGCAATTCAACATTAACTCATTTTTGATGGAGAAACATTATTTTTTGATTACTTATTTCTTTTTCCTGCTGGGTTTTTTTGTTGTCCCCAGTACCAAATGGCACAATAATTTTTTCTACGGATTTATTTTATTCCCATATTTAGTAACATTTCAGCCAAAAAGAATTCAACTAATCTGTCGATCAAACCTGTGGCTTTTATCCTTGGGTTTAGCTATTTATATGTGTTTAACGCTTCTATGGTCGGAAAATGCGATTTTTAAAGACTATGTCTATTATTTTCGACGCGTTGTATATCTCTTTGTATTTCTTAGTCTGACCATTGAACTCGCTTTGACATATCCAAAATTCATCGATTATCTGTTTATTTTTCTGTGTTGGACAGCCGCAATTACCGCTATTATTTCTGTTTTCTGGTTCTATTCCTCCATTCCATTTCGCCTGTTACGCCTCAACTATTTGGGAGATCAGGTGCGAAATCCGGTTGTTGGGGCAAGTGTATATGGTATGGTTGCTATAGTTTGTTGCTTTTATTTTCCGAGAACCAAACAATCATATACATGGATATACCTGTGTTTATCCGTGGTTATTGTGCTTTCTACGTCTTTAACACAAAGTCGAGGTCCATTAGGTGCTTTACTTATCACATTTCTGATTGGAGCTGTTCTAACTAAAAACAAGAAGCTTCTTACAACAGTCCTTCTTCTCATCATAGCCGGAGGGTCGATGTTTTTCTACATTGAAGAGATCAATGAGATAATCGTCCGTCGAGGATTTTCCTACCGCCTTGAGATATGGCAGCAGGTGCTCACAATAATTCAAGAGGCCCCTTTTTTCGGTCATGGGATATCTATTGATTATACGTTTATTATGACCGATGGTTTAAAATGCAATCATCCACATAATGTGTATCTCGGCACCACACTTTATGGAGGATTAATTGGATTGTTACTATTGCTCATTTTGCAGGGGATAGCTTTGTGGGAAGCTTTTTTATGCTTTCTTAGAGAAAAAGATTTTACCTACTTGGCTTTATTGTTATTCGCTTTTATATGTATAATAATTATGAATGACAGAGTGATCAACCATCCAGACGCATTATGGATTTATTTTTGGCTTCCTTTGGCTTTAGTTAGCGCTAAAAGATTATCCGGAGAAAAGGCCGTCAGTTCTTTTTACCAAAACATAGATCGTATTACGTACAGTGAGTCAAGACAGTTGTCCACAAGTTAATGTATAGAAAAATGCCAATCAATAAAGTCATATTCCTCGGTAAAAGCAAAAAAAAGACCGGCAATACCAAATTCATGTTAAAAGCCCTTCGACGAAGAGTGAAAAAAGTCATGTTCATCAATGTGCCCCTCCAAAAAAAAATATATTTCTGGACAGATTTTCAAAAAATTATTCATAAAAAAATAACCAAAGCCGATCCGGATTTAGTTTTAATATACTCTAAAGATATTCCGTATCAGATTTTGCAAGATATAAGAAAAATATACACGACTGCTATCTTTTATCCAGACCCTGAAGGTCCCCAGGATGAGAAACTAATTCCTTATGCACGACTGGTTGATTATCTATTTATCACTAACAAAAGCCAGATTGATGAATTGAAATCACTGGGCATTAAAAATCCGATTTTCTGTATGCAGGGCTGTGACCGTGACGAACACCGTATAATTCCCACACAGAATAAAAAGTGGGCCTCGGAGGTTGCTTTTATCGGTAGGCCCTTGCAGGACCATCGTATAAGACTTTTGCAGATTATCAATCAAAATTTTAATCTTAAAGCTTGGGGATCATCGTGGCATGATTTTGGACTTACGAGTTTAAAAACGCATGTTTATCCAAAAGAATACGCCAAGATTTGTTATGCTGCAAAAGTTATATTAGGTTGTGATCAGTCCTATGAAATGGAGGGCTACTTTTCAAATAGGACTTGGATTACTATGGGGTGCGGCGGTTTTTTGTTAACAAATTACTCGCCTGGCTTAGAAAGGATTTTCACCAAGGGGGTCCACCTCGAATGGTATCAAAGTCAGGAAGAATGTCTTGAGTTAATCGATTATTATCTTAGGCACGAAAACAAGAGAATAAAAATAGCTCAAAACGGGTATCAATTTGCTCATTCGCATCGAACTTATGATGTGGTTATGGATGAAATTATATCCCATATCGAAAACCATCGCATAATCCAATGACAATTCTTCATATAAATGCTAAAAAACTAGCGTGAGTTTATTAAACCTTTGGCCACACAAGTGGATAATATCTTGAAAACAAAGGAATAAGCTGACTGTCTAATTGTATACACTGAAAGGAATATTGCTTTTCAATTTTAAGTAAGTAACATTCATAGCCTCAGCGAGTTCGAAAATATCCGGATCCATTTCTTCAAGCTGGTAATTTGCTTTGTATCGGCCTTTGGTTTTTTTTGCCGGACTTTCAATAAAAGTTGCCAGACGAATAGCAGAAAGTTTTTCTAATAAAGTGTGGGTGGATCCTTTAAACCCTACTTTTTCTTTCGCCCTTTTATATGCTATCATAACCATAAGGAAAGCGATAAGACATATAAATCCATGTACTTCTATTTTTTGATCTGTCCAATGATATTGAGGCCTTATTGCCAAATGGAAAGGATTTTTCATCTTTTTAAAAGCATTTTCCACATTAGCTTGTCCCCAATAAGCAGAAACAATTTCTTCAGCAGTCCATTGATGACGGTTGGTAATTACAACTCTGCGTCCCAGCCATTGTTCCTTTAAAAAATTAAATCGCTCTTCATCTACCCAAAAGTTTAGATCAAAGGCATCTTTTTCAAGATGATTGATTCCCCAACGGATAATATCTTTACTACTCAAAGAACCAACCATTGATGATATTTTCTTTTCCAGGTCAGCTTGTGTTCTTTTTTTACCTCTTTTGGTGGGAATTACAATTTTTTCTTTTAATTCAGAAAGCTTTTTAAAGAGCTTCTTTATATCTTGTTCGACACCCCTGATCTGTCCCTGAAGTAGTTTTTCTGAAATATATACTACCACAGTGAAATCAAGCCCCCAAATTTCCTTGCGAACATTATAACACAATACATCACGTCCATTGATCGAAACGGTAGTCATTTCATCATTAGCTTCTTCTATTAACGCCTTATGATGATACGGAGACAATGCTCCTACAAAATATATTCCATCATCCACGTTCTTCAGCATTTTTTTAGAATTGTTACCCTGATCAAACACAAGTGTTATATCTTCCAATGATCCGAAAATAGCTTTAAATCGGTTCAAAATATTCTTGAATTCTTCTTTAAAAACAGTCTGGTCTGCGAAGTTGCCTTGATATACCTTGTGGACAATAGGAATTTGGTCCTTGCGAGTAACAAGCAGTAACAAACCAAACTGCCTTAGGTCCATTCTCTTTTGTTTATTTTTTCCTCTTTGTGCAATAGTGCATCGATGATTTTCAGAATCAATATAAGTAAAAAAGTTTGTTGTATCACATAGTAACGTATCCAGTGCTATTTCTTCTTTTTCCAATAGATTTGTCACAATCTCTTCTTCTATCAGTGGAATAGTACTGATGGGCAGAGCATCCATTTGATCCCAAAAATGCTGGCTGTCCAGCCGGCTTAAAGACATTCGAATAAGATAGGAAAGACTTGTATATCTGGCCCACCCCTCATACCAGTTCCTCTTGCTGGTGGGCTGGCAGATTCTTCCAATGGCTGCTAATAATAATGAACCGCCAACAGTGAACCCATCTCTGAACGGTTTAAATTTTAAATGCTTATTGATTGTTTCTACAATCTTAAATTCCTCAGCGATGTCCAACATAACAGCAACATCACCATGGGTATAACTTTGCACTTTTTTTGGAACACCTTCAGTCAATCTTTTTAAGAGTGCTTCAGCAGTGCCAAGATATTCCAAAATGACAGGCCTTGGTTTACCATTGACTCTGCGTGACTCTACAATGCTCCAATATGTATGCCCTCGAGATTTTCTTTTTTGGAGAGTTGCCATATCAGTGTATACATTAATATATTGCCCTCTCCATGTCAAGTATTATTATTAAATAAATCTCTTTTTTATTATTTAATTAAAGTTGTTATTGATTTAGCTATGCTTGATAATATCTTTAGTTTGCACTGTGATATTTGCATTAAATCAGTGTATACACATTTTGGAGCAGCACATTCTTTATAACCCCTTGTTTTTTATAGAGAATCGCAAAACTATGTGGCCATAAATCTGAAATGTTTAATAAACTCACGCTAGAGGGGTGAAGAGCATCTAAATAGAGGGTTCGGCCTTTAATCGCCTTATCAGCAGCGCTCGGGATTGATGTGAAAAAATCACATTGTGCTAGTAATTTCGTCGGATTTTAATGGTCATTTGAATTATTTTCGCGGCCATTACCAACTCAGAAAATGAGGACATGGCTGCAATCAAAAATCCTCGCCAGCCATCAAGCATGCCCAAACGCAGGATGAAATCCTTGAAAAATCGAAATGGTGGTCGAAACAACAGATGAAAA
>CAZIIV010000213.1:0-2597 GCA_964539365.1 uncultured Desulfobacteraceae bacterium
TTCCATCATTCCAATAGTGAGCGAAGCGAACTTACTTTCTTTTTAGCGGCCCAGCTGATATTTTTGCACGGCCCTGTTGTGATCTTTCAGGTTTGTTGAAAACTGATGCGTGTTGTCTTTTTTTGAGACAAAATAAAGGAACCGGGTGTCCGCCGGATAAAGGGCGGCTTCTATGGCTGCGATTCCGGCGTTTGCAATGGGTCCCGGCGGAAGTCCTTTGATTCGATATGTGTTGTATAAGGTTTCTTCGGCAAGATCTCTTCGGGTAATATTGCCGTCAAAATCCTCTATGCCGTAAATAACCGTGGGATCACTTTCCAGACGTATTCCCCGCTTTAACCGATTGTGAAAGACCGAAGAGACAATGGGTCGTTCCACGGCCGCACCGGTCTCCTTTTCAATAATTGATGACAGGGTTACCACCTGGTGGATTGTCAATCCAAGGGTTTTGGCTCTATTTTTCCATTCCGGCTTGAACACGGACCAGAACCGTTTTACCATTGAAGATATGATTTTTTCGGGTGTGGCGTTTTTGGTAAAGTAATAGGTGTCGGGAAAAAGATACCCTTCAAAGGTTTGGGCGTCAATTCCTTTGGATCGAACCAGATCGGCGTTTGTTGCGGCGTTTAAAAAATCTGCCCGGGTTCCCAATCCTGCCTGGGAAACCACCTGTGCAATCTGCCGAAGATTATGCCCTTCGGGTATAGTTACCCTGTGGAGACGGACCCTTCCCGTAACTAAAATTTCAAGTATTTTTTTCGGGGTCATGGCAGAGGAAACAACATATTCTCCGGCTTTTATGCGTTTATCATAGCCTTTGATGCGGGAAAAAAACCTGAATTTTGCAGGATGACTGATCACCCCTTTTTGATGCAGTATTTGGGAAAGAGTCTTAAATTTCTGACCGGGCTCAACAATGACAATCTGTTTCACATGTTCGGCACTTGCAGGTTTTCCGGCATAGATATAGAGGTCTACATATACGGCGGTTGCGACCAACAACCCAAAAATCAGAATAAATATAATATAGGTTCCCAGTTTCTTCAAATTCGAACACTCCGTTTAAGATGACCTAAGCAAGCTGCAAATCAACGCTTAGTAAATGTGGACCGTGCGATTATCGACAATATTTTGTCGATCTTGCTTTGATAAGCACCTTTTAATTCTATTATATATAACTGCATTTTGTCAAAGAAGTAATGGTAATTGAAGATTTACTATTGAAAATTGACTGTTGAACGGGTTTTCTTCAATTTTCAATCCCAATATTCGGTAACCCTTCATCAAGTATGCAGCATATGACTTGATTTCCTAACTTTTATGTATAAGATTAAAAGATTGAATGATATAAACATATACGATTAACACCCGGATCACATCAAAACTCGATTCCGTGTTAATTCGTTATTAGTTTAAGGATAGATTTTTAATATGAGTCGGAGGCGCAAAACAGATGAAACCTACCAGGGGTTTGAACAGGGGCCCATACGGCCGCCCAGTGAGGCTTACAGCCTGCTGATCCGTGTCACTCGCAACTGTCCGTGGAACCGCTGCACGTTCTGTCCGGTTTACAAGGGATCTCGGTTCTCCGTCCGTTCGGTTGATCATGTTAAAAAAGATATCGACGCCGTTCACACCGCTGTTCAAATGATACGAGATATGGCCGACCGATACGGCCGGGTACGCAGAGCCGAGATGCGTAGCGCGACCGGAAACTATAAACAAAACGACCCCGGTGCCTTCAATGCTGCCCTGAACTGGTTTGCCGGCGGCATGAATTCGATTTTTATCCAGGATGCAAACAGTCTGATTATAAAACCGCACGACCTTATAGAGATTCTAATACATCTTAAAAACCGCTTTCCCCGGATTGAGCGAATAACATCCTATGCACGGTCCCATACCATTGCCCGGATCAAGGATAGTGATCTCAAGGAAATAAAGGATGCCGGCTTAAACAGAATTCATATCGGTCTTGAGTCCGGTTCGGACACGGTCCTGAAAATGGCTAAAAAAGGGGTTACCAAAGCCACCCATGTTAAGGCGGGGCTCAAAGTAAAAAAGGCGGGAATGGAACTTTCCGAATATATCATGCCGGGGCTGGGCGGAAGAACGTATTCAAGGATTCACGCCCTGGAAACCGCCGATGCCTTAAACCACATTAATCCTGAGTTCATAAGGCTCCGAACTCTGGCCATTCCCAACAGTGTGGAGCTGTTCGATGACTGGGAGTCCGGTCGTTTTGAAAAATGCACCGATCTTGAGATGACCCAAGAGATTCTGCTTTTAATTCAAGCGCTGAACGGTATTACCAGCGTTGTAAAAAGTGATCACATCCTGAACCTTTTTGAAACCGTAGAAGGGAAGCTGCCTCGGGATAAAGAAAATATGCTCGAAATTCTTCGCACGTTTCTGGCAATGGAGCCTGAACGCCAATGTGTGTATCAGGTGGGAAGGAGGCTCGGATTCTTTTCGCGCATCAGCGATATGGACAGCCCTCAGCGGCTGAAAAATGCGGAAAAAGCCTGCCGGCAATTTGGCGTTACTGCGGAAAACGTGGATGAGATTATTGATGAATTGATGAAAAGATTTATATA
>CAZIIV010000213.1:2697-5106 GCA_964539365.1 uncultured Desulfobacteraceae bacterium
ATGGAATAATTACGTATACGGATGAGGGAAAACTCAATGTCCCTGATGTTCCGGTGATTCCTTTTATCGAAGGTGACGGCACCGGACCGGACATCTGGCGAGCTGCCCGACGGGTATTGGATGCGGCAGTGTCGAGTTCTTATGGCAGTGACCGAAAGATACAATGGCTGGAGGTTCTGGCCGGTGAAAAAGCTTTTAATCAGACGCAAACCTGGCTTCCGGAAGAAACGCTGGAACAGATTCGAGTACATCGCGTTGCCATAAAAGGGCCGTTAACCACTCCGGTGGGGGAAGGAATCCGGAGTATCAACGTGAGCTTGCGACAGGAACTTGACCTTTATGCATGTGTCCGGCCGACAAAATATATTCCGGGGATTCCAAGCCCCGTGCTCAGGCCCGAGCAAGTTGACATGATCATTTTCAGAGAAAATACCGAAGATGTTTACATGGGCCTTGAATGGGAAGCCGAATCCGTAATGGCAAAAAAAATCATCGATCTGGTAAGAACTGAGGATGGAAGGGAAATTCGGGCCGGATCCGGAATCGGGTTGAAACCCATCAGTCGCTTTGGAACCCGACGCCTGGTGCGGATGGCCCTCCAGTACGCCATTGAGCATAAAAAGAAAAGTGTTACCCTTGTTCATAAAGGAAATATCATGAAGTTTACCGAAGGCGCTTTTCGAAGCTGGGGATACGAAGTCGCGCGGGAAGAATTCGGGGAATGGATCATTACCGAAGAAGATCTGTGGGAAAACCATGACGGAGAAATTCCTCCGGACAAAGTCGTAATCAAGGATCGGATCGCCGATGCCATGTTCCAACAGATTCTTTTGCGTCCCGCAGAATATGATGTGCTGGCCATGCCCAATCTAAACGGCGACTATATGTCTGATTCTCTGTCTGCCATGGTGGGAGGACTGGGTTTGGCTCCGGGAGCAAATATCGGTGACGGTTATGCTCTTTTTGAGGCCACCCATGGTACGGCTCCGAAATATGCGGAACAGGATAAAGTGAATCCCGGATCTCTGATACTTTCCGGGGCCATGATGCTGGACTACCTCGGCTGGAATGAGGCCGCAGACCGGGTCAGGGACGGATTGGTCAAAACCGTGGAGCAAAAGCGGGTTACTTATGATCTGGCACGTCAGATGGAGGGTGCAGTTGAAGTCAAATGCTCGGAATTCGCAGAGGAAATTATCCGTAATCTTTAAATACGGAACCGGGGAAATTCCGTTTGTCCTTCCGGATCAGGCAGAACTCTTGTGGATAAATGAACCGGAAACAAGAATAACCGCACATGAATTTGCTTCAAGGGTTCACGGTGTGCTGGAACGGTTGGATCCGGATCTTACACGGGTTGCCGTGGTAGTTGCGGATAAAACCCGGTTGTGCGGGTATCCGGAATTTCTCCCGGTGCTCCTCGAGATGCTGAAAGGCTTCGGGGCATTGTGGAATGAAATTACCGTGTTTATTGCCTACGGCACTCACCCACGCCAGACCCATGAAGAAAGTCTTGCCGCCTATGGTGATCCCTATAAGAGACTACGGTTTGTACACCACGATTGTCTGGATAATAGTTCCTTTGTAAACCTGGGGAAGACCTCGCGTGCCACTCCGGTTCTTATCCGACGCGATATTCTTGATGCCGATTTTTTAATTACTTTCGGCGCCATCTCACACCATTATTTTGCGGGTTACGGTGGCGGGCGAAAGTTGATTTTCCCCGGACTTGGTCACAGACAAGCCATATATCACAACCACGGGCTGTTTTTGGATCAAGAGCATCGCACGCTTTCCGCTTTGTGTCAACCGGGTGTATTGGACCAAAATCCACTGGCAGAGGATTTAGCGGAATATGAAACATTTCTCTCCGCCGATTTGGCCATTCATGGAATACTTGACAGTATGGGAAATGTTTGCGATTTATTGCCGGGCGCTGGATCCGATCATTTTCGAAGAGCTTGTGCCCGACACGGAAAAAATTGTGAGATGGTTTGTAACCGGGAATATGATCTGGTCATCGCATCTTGCGGGGGATATCCAAAAGATATCAACTTTATTCAAAGCCATAAGGCCATAGACAATGCCTCAAAATTTGTGCGTGACGGCGGCAGGTTGATTGTTCTGGCAGAATGTTTTGACGGTGTGGGGTCAACAACATTCTTACCATGGTTTGGCCTGGGCGATTGGGAGAAGACGTTCCATAAGCTGTCGGAAAATTATGAAGGAAACGGCGGCACCGCACTTTCCATGATGTCAAAATTACGACGAATAAAGATTTTAATGGTAACCGAATTGAGCGACTCTGTCTGCGGAACTATGGATATTGAGAAAATATCCGTGCACCAGGCAAAAATAGAGGTGAAACAATTCAGCGGTTCCCTGGCAGTAATACCAAATGCCGATTTA
>CAZIIV010000214.1:0-5046 GCA_964539365.1 uncultured Desulfobacteraceae bacterium
TAAATCGGACTTTTTACGAGTTCATCAAATTTGGCCCAGAAAAGAGGATTTTATTTTGCAGTTACATTCCGGCAACAAACCTGGAATACTTTACGTGGTTGCCACGCCCATAGGAAACCGAGACGATATCACCATAAGAGCCCTCGATATCCTCGGGCGTGTCGATATTGTTGCGGCAGAAGATACAAGACATACCGGCAGGTTGCTGGCTCATCACAATATCAAATGTCATATGATCTCTTTTCATGAGCATAATGAAAATGACCGTACACCGGATTTGATTAACAGGCTCAACGCCGGAGCATCCGTGGCTCTGGTATCAAATGCGGGCACGCCGTCCGTATCCGATCCCGGCTACAGGCTTGTAAAAGAGGCCGTCATAAACCGTATAAGGGTCACCCCCATTCCCGGCGTATCGGCTGCAATTGCCGCTCTCAGTGTTTCGGGACTGCCAACGGATTCTTTTGTTTTCATCGGGTTTCCCGCTAAAAAAAAAGCAAGGCGGCTCGATCAGCTTAAAGACCTTGCCGGTGAAGACAAAACCATGGTATTTTATGAATCTCCGAGACGTATTTTGACATTTTTAAGGGAAATCATATCTGTTATGGGGGACAGGTATGGGGTGCTTTCCAGAGAGATGACTAAGTTACATGAAGAATTTATTAGAGGCTTTTTATCCGAAATTCTTACCATCTTGAATGCACGGCCGGCAATAAAAGGCGAGTGCACACTTCTTTTAACAGGATGTGAAAAAAACAAAGACGTTTCTTTTAAGACCGTTGAAACCGAGATAATTAAAGCGCTGGAGAAACAACAAAGCACACTTTCCCAGCTTTCAAAAACTATCGCCAAAAAATACGGTCTTCCAAAAAATAAGGTATATGATGAGGCATTAAAATTGAGGTACAAAATGCAAAGGGAAAAGAACAATTCGAATTAATATGGAAACAATCCCAACCCCCAACCCCAATACTCGACAGCCGATTATCTATCCGGTAATTCTCGCTGTTCCTGATAAAGAACAACAGCTTAAAGGCGGGGAAAAGGTTTCCTTTCTAAGCAAACATGCCAGAAAAGCCCTTGAAATATCCGCCCAAAAGAGCCGCATCCAATTAACCGATCTCAAAAAAAATGAAAAAGGCGTCCCCTTGCCGTGTAACGGGCATTACTGGTCTCTGACTCACAAGCCCGAATATGTAGCGGCCGTGATTGCTTCAACGCCCATGGGTATTGATATCGAAAAAATTCGATCCTGTTCAAAAGCTCTTTTCAGAAAAACAGCCTGTGACAGCGAATGGAACCTTTCAGACACAGACCCGTTTATCCTTTTTTATCGATACTGGACGTCAAAAGAATCGGTGTTAAAGGCTTCGGGAACCGGGATCAGAGACCTTTCAAGATGCCGTATTATAAGTATCATCGATAATAATCATCTGGTAATAGAGTACCGGAATCAAGAATGGCTTTTAGAACACTTTTATTTCGACAGACACGTTGCATCTATTGTCAAAAACGATTTTCATGTTGAATGGACAAATCAAGCCGTAATTTAAAGGAGATAACTACTATGGAGATAACGTTTTACGGTGCTGCCCGGGAAGTTACCGGTTCCATGCATTTGATCGCCACTGAAAATGATGGCATACTGCTGGACTGCGGAATGTTTCAGGGACGTCGAAAAGAAACCGAAGAAAAAAACAGACACTTGCCCTTTGATCCACAATACATTACCAGCCTCATACTTTCGCATGCTCATATCGATCATTCCGGACGCATTCCATTGCTGACGAAAAACCATTTTGTCGGGCGGATTCTATGTACCCGCGCAACTCAAGATGCATGCGAATACCTCCTCATGGATTCAGCTCACATCCAGGAATCCGACGCAAATTACCTCAATTATAAAACCATAAGGTCGTTTTTATCTCAGAAGAAAATGTCCAATGGCAAAAAAAGAAACTCAAAAAGAGAATTAAACGATATCAAAAAAATTTTAAAAAAAGACGGTCATCAACTCGATACAGAAAAAATCAACGAATTCATCCAAGCGTATCACATCGACGCAATCCATCCGATTTATTCCATCGAAGATGCAAAGCATGCTCTGACTTTTTTTGAAGGCCATCCGTATCGAAGTCCCACAGTCATTGGAAGAGACGCAACCTGCACGTTTTACGAAGCAGGCCATATTTTGGGATCTGCGATATCCATAATCAAGGTCATTGAAAACGGTCGTTCACGCACGATCTGTTATACGGGCGATATCGGTCGATTTAACAAACCCATTATAAAAGATCCGGCCCTTCGCTTCGACGAGACCGACCGGGACATCGACCTGATGATTATGGAAAGCACCTACGGAAACCGTTTTCACGAACCATTGCAAGATTTGAAACCCAAGTTAAAAAAGGTTCTTACAGATACGGTTGAACGGGGGGGAACGGTTATTATACCCGCATTTGCATACGGTCGCACTCAGGAACTTTTATACATGCTTCACGAACTGTATAACGACAACGAAGTCCGGCCGGTACCCATATTCGTGGACAGTCCACTGGCAACCAATATTACCCGGGTCTTTGGAGAGCATCCCGAAGTTTATGACCGCGAAACTCATGAAACCTTTCTCGCAAAGGGTAAGAATCCGTTTTTCTTTGAAAAGGTTCGTTTTGTGGGTTCGGTCGAAGAATCCATGGCGTTAAACCGGGATCAGAAACCGCATATCGTCATCGCAGCCTCAGGAATGTGTGAAGCCGGGAGGGTTCTGCATCATTTGCGCCATAAAATCCATAATTCGCGAAATACCATTCTAATTGTTGGGTATATGGCTCAAAATACATTAGGACGTCGTATTATTGAACAGGGTGAGAATTATGAGAAATCCGGTCGTAACGGTTCCCCGCCCCTGCTGAAATTTTTAAACAAAGAGTATCCATTGAAAGCGCACGTAGTAAAATTGGACGGTTTCAGTGCCCATGGAGATAGAAATGAAATGTTCCGTTTTCTTAAGGAATCTAATTTGCATATCCATAAGATTGCAGTAGTACACGGGGAAGAAGATCAATCCTTATCTTTTGCAAAATTTTTAAACAATCAAGGCTTCTCAACCATTGTTCCCAAACCCGGGGATACGGTTCATATTGAATAACTTAGACAATGATCAACCATACGCCCAAAATCAGGAACTCTCTTTTTTAGCAGCAGTTTTAACCACATGCTTGTGTGTTCTATTCGGGGCCAATGCCGTTGCGATTAAAATCAGTCTTTCCGGACTCGGGGTGTTCACTACCGCCGGGCTCCGTTTCAGTATGGCTTCGGCGACGATTTTTTTATGGGCTCGAATTACCGGAAGATCCTTTAAAATTAAAAGCGGGCAGTTTCGTCAACTCCTGATTATCTCTGTGGTCTTTACCGTACAACTGTCCCTGTTTTATCTCGGACTTAGCAAAACCAATGCGTCCCGTGGAACCCTAATGCTTAATTTGCAACCTTTTTTTACGCTCTTTCTGGCACATTATTTCATTCCCGGTGACCGGATTACCAAACGAAAGACCCTGGGTATCCTGCTTGGATTTGCCGGTTTAATTTTTGTATTTCTGGAAAAAAAGGGGGTTACAGCCGATTTCCAGGTCGGTGATTTAACAATCCTTTTCGCAGCTTTTCTCTGGTCCTGCAGCGCAGTCTATACCAAAAGGATTATTCACGCCTTTAAACCGTTTCATTTGGTCCTTTATCCCATGATATTTTCGGCTCCTTTGTTTTTTCTCGAAGGATTTATTTGGGACGGTGCCATGATCGCCCATGTTAACGCAAAAGTTCTTTGCGCTCTCTTTTACCAGGGCCTTGTAACAGCTTCTTTTTGTTTTGTGGCATGGCTGACCTTGCTCCAAAACTACGGTGCCGTTGCACTGCATTCTTTTATTTTCTTTATGCCAATTTCAGGAGTTATGCTGGGAGGACTGATCTTGGGGGAACCGATCACGGTCAACATTCTTATCGCCCTGTTATTAATCGTAACAGGAATTCTGTTGGTAAACTTCAGGCAGAAAAGACAGATACCGCCGTTTCCTCTTGGGAGAAATGTTTAAACCCGATTGTGGGTATGAATCACAGCTGTTGGCAATATGAAAATTCATGTTCGTCTGCGCTACGTATTTAGCTTTGGGGAAAAGGTGTCAGGTTTCAGGTGTCAGGGTCGAGAAACTTGAAGAGCTGAAACCTGAAACCTGAACACTGACACCTTACGATTGAACTCAATAACCAACAATCTTAATTTACACCCTCGGATGGTCTGAATAGGATAATTTATTTCAGAGGACTCCATCGAGTTTAATATTATGACAATAAGAGATATTGGAAAAAAATTACAACAACTCGGAAGTGAAGAAAAGGCTAAAGTCTTACGGAAATTTTTTAAAACCGGTCCCGGTGAATATGGTGAAGGAGATGTGTTCATAGGGGTCGGAGTTCCTGAATTAAGGAAGCTGGTCAAAGAATATCCGGACGTAACCATAAAAGAATCCGTGCAATTGCTCAGCTCCTTGATTCATGAGGAGCGGATGTTAGCACTTTTGATCCTTATCGATAAATATTCAAAAGGGAATGAAACCGTAAAAAAGAGGATTTATAAGCTGTATTTGCAGCATACAAGATATATAAATAGTTGGGATCTTGTTGACGGCTCGGCTTGCCATATTGTCGGGAACTTTCTAATAGACAAAAGCAAAGACCCCATTTACCGTCTTGCAAAATCCAAGAACTTGTGGGAACGGAGAATTGCGATATTATCCACATTTCATTTTGTTAAGCATAATAACTACTCAGAGACACTCAAAATTTCAAAACTCCTGCTAACGGATGAACAGGATTTGATTCACAAAGCCGTCGGATGGATGCTCCGAGAAATCGGTAAGCGTCAGATTTTTACTCAAGAGACATTCTTGAAAAAACATTATAAGAGGATGCCTCGAACCATGTTGCGGTATGCCATTGAAAAATTTCCGGAGCCAAAAAGACAAAAATATCTAAAAGGAGAATTTTAATGTG
>CAZIIV010000215.1:0-5008 GCA_964539365.1 uncultured Desulfobacteraceae bacterium
CGTTTTAAATGCAGGAAAAACTCTGGAAAGATGTATACTGAGTATTACTGAACAAAATTATTTTTTCAAAGAATTGATCGTTATGGACGGTGTCTCCACCGACAACTTTATAAACATACTTCATTCATTTAACAGCATCATAACCTACTGGGAATCCAAACCTGATAAAGGAATATATCACGCCTGGAATAAAGCGTTAAAACCTACTACCGGTAAATGGATCTGCTTTCTGAGAGGAGATGAATATTTTTGGGATAACCAAACATGTTGGCCAATATGACGCCGCATTTTGATGAAACTTTTTAGAAAGTTGGGAATTATGATTTTTTATATTCATACAAAACTCATCTATTAGACATGGCAACGCATCCTTTTTTTACAATCCTTACCGCTTCTCTAAACAATGGAGTAACTCTAAGAAAGACATTGGAATCCATAAAGAACCAAAGCTTCCAAGATTTCGAACACATAGTTATTGACGGAAATTCATATGACGAAACCCTGGAAACTCTCAAAAGATTTGAAAATACATATAATTTATCCTGGATTTCGGAACCTGATCATGGCATTGCAGACGCGCTGAATAAAGGACTTGCTCGTGCTATGGGGCATTATGTATTGGTGATTCAAGCAGATGACCAACTGTTATCCTCAAAAAGCTTGGAAAATGTATATCCCAAGTTGCGGGACAAGCTATTCGATATATATAATTTCCCTGTTATTCTGGATCATCCCTTTTCGGGAAAGGTACTACTTAAGCCTATTCGAATACTTTGGTGGAATCATTTCAAGTTTATATTCTTGCATCAAGGTTGTTTTGTAAGTCAAAGAGTATTTAAAGAGATAGGAGGATTTCGAAAGAAATTTTCTATTGCTTTAGATTATGATTTCTTTTATCGGGCATTGTTACATGGTTTCAAGGTGAAATTCGGAAGATATCCTGTTTCACTCATGGGCGGTATGGGGGTCGGAAGTAATCAAGATTTCTTAATAAAGCGTCTTAATGAAGAAATTCTCGTTCAGAAGCTTAATGAAAGAAATCCCTTTTGGCGGATTGCTCAATTGATTTTCCGAACTCTTTATCTACCTTAT
The DNA here is from genome assembly GCA_964539365.1 of uncultured Desulfobacteraceae bacterium. Lineage (GTDB taxonomy): Bacteria > Desulfobacterota > Desulfobacteria > Desulfobacterales > UBA11574 > S5133MH16. The sequence continues at coordinate 1,093 of CAZIIV010000215.1, forward strand.
AAAGTCCACCTTTTTCCGAAATTGAAAAGACAAGCATTTCTAAACAAATAAAATGATAGACATCAATGCTTAAAATACTCGTTATCACTAAACGTCAATACACCAACAAAGACCTTCTTGATGATCGCTTTGGACGTCTGAGAGAAATCCCGTTGGAACTTGCCTTAAAGGGGCATAAAGTATATGGGCTATGTCTCAGTTATAAGAGAAAAAAGGAGGATAAAATATTTGATGGTCCAGTTGAATGGCAAAGCATTAACGCTGGTTTATTGAAAATACCGGGGTTATTGCGTTTCTTCAGACAAGCTGCAGAGCTTGCGTCAAAAGTCGATGTCATCTGGGCCGTTTCCGATTCCATATACGGGATCATCGGTTATGTTCTGGCCGCAAAATACCGCATCCCTCTGGTTTTTGATCTCTACGACAATTTTGAGTATTTTCTGATGGCTAGGCTGCCTATCATAAAGCAACTTTATAGATGGACCATCAGAAAGAGTGATACCATAACCTGTGTGAGTCAGCCCCTTGTGCGCTTGGTTAAATCTTACGGAAAAAATGAGCGTGTGTATGTAATAGAGAATGCTGTTCGAAAAGATTTATTCAAACCTATGGACAAAAAGACTTGCCGTGAAGCGTTAAATCTTCCGCAAAATATCCGCCTTGTAGGCACAGCCGGATCACTGGATAGAACTCGCGGAATCCAGTTTCTCTTTGAGGCTTTCTATATGCTCAAAACAAAATATCAAGATCTCCACCTTGTCCTGGCCGGACCGCGCAATGTCCGAATTCCGGTGCATGACAGGGTGCATGATCTGGGTGTACTGCCCCTGGAAAAAGTTCCGTTGCTTTTGAATGCCTTGGATGTTTCCGTTGTAAGTAACCGGGAAAACGATTTTGGAAGATACTGTTTTCCGCAAAAGAGCAGGGAAATTATGGCCTGTGACGTGCCCCTGATCGCCGCCTGCGTAGGAAGCATGGCGGAACTGTTTATCGATCATCCAAAATGGCTTTACACACCGGACGATGCCGTTGACCTGGCCCGGGCTTTAGAACACAGAATGAAAAATCAAATCACGGGATATAAAGGCGTCCTGTCCTGGTCCGAAATTGCCAGTGATCTGGAACGTATCTTTCTCGAACTCTGCTAAGATTCCATAGAAACACACTATAATTTTTCACAAATCGATGGCACCCCGGGCGAGAAAAAAATGTGAGATTGAACGCTGGGATGCAAAGGCTGCAAAAAGAATTATACAGTTGAAGATAAATGATAACCGTTATATCTAAACTGAAGGATAAAATTCATATTTCAAGTGTCCGGATTGCTCCGATTATAAGATTCCGCCATTCTTTTCGCGAATTCGATTTCTTTCAGGTCTTATGCTTCTTGCACAAGTGGTAAACCTGATACTGCCACGATAGCGGCCAAAATAACAACGCGATTGCCTGGATGGCACGAACCGGAATATGATACCATTTTTTGTTGGCAATCCATGACCGCGAAAGCACATGTAAATCTCTCCATCGTTGGATTACCTTCAGGCCGGACGCCTCGAATAATTCTTGCCATTGTTGTAAAGTTCGCAGCTGCTCTCGAACGGCAGATTGATCTGTTCCGCCATACAGTCCGAGCCGTCGCGTCAAAAAATCCGCATTCGGCACCAGCAACAAAAAAATGGCGTCATCTCTGGCAACCCGCACTATTTCTTCTAACGCCGATTCCGAATCCAGGAAATGCTCCAAAGATCCAAGGCAGCTGACAACATGAAATTGCTTGTCTTGAAACGGAAGTGCTTCCGCCGCCCCCAAGCAAACCCCTCCCCCGGGCAGAGTTTTTTTGCAAAGGGCAATCGCTTTTTGCGACAAATCAACTCCGACAGGGTAGGTTCCCCGCTTGATGGCCGCAAGTAGCCATTTCCCGTCACCGCAGCCGACATCCAACAAGCGCTGGCCTTGGCGTATTTTTATTTTGGAGGCCAGTCGAAGCAAATGGCTGGAAATCGTTATGTCGGCCACGGCATTTTCGTAATAAACCGTATCGTAAAACTGGCGCAACTTGCCGTAGTCGTTTTTGATATGCCTTTCAGTCAACCGCTCTTTCCTCAACTAAAGCAGAGACCGAAAAAAGAACCGGCTTTGAGGTTACAATGAACTGCAAGACAACAGCTTTTTATTGGTCATAAAACATCCGGATTAAAGCATTTCGATAGCTTTTATAAACTCGTTTCCAGTCAAATCCGGAAACGACCGCCGACCGCACGTCTTCTCTTTTCAGGTCCATCTGTTCAATTTTTTGTATTAAGCCCTCCGCATCACATTCTCCAATCAGATATCCCGTCACTCCGTCAAAAACTGCGTCCTGCAACCCCTGAATGTCGCTTGCAATCACCGGCAGCCCGCAGCTTCCGGCTTCAATCGCCGCGATTCCAAACCCCTCGACATCATTGGGTACCGTAAGGTTCGGCATGACAAAAATGTCGGCGGCATTGTATATTATCTTTTTTGTCTCCTCAGACACCCGGCCGAGCAAAAAAACGCGATCCCGAAGATTTTTATTCTCCACAAGCCTTTGAATACGCCGGTACTCAGGACCATCGCCTGCTATCAGATAATAAAAGGATTCTCTTAAACGCGGCATAACCGTCTCCACAAACCAGGCAATACCTTTGCGCAGGACCAAGCGTCCGACCGTAACCAGCACGGTTTTATCTTGAAGCGAAATCCCGGCTGCTTTTGCGAGTTTTCGCCTCAAATCGTTTTTGAAACGATTGAGATAAAGCTCATCGGGCCGGACACCGTTTGGAATAACCGTACATCGATGATGCGGTATTCCGCGACGAATGCATTCAGCCTGGGTAAACCGGCTCACGCAAATGACTTTATCCAGCCGTGCAACACACCAAGGGACAATCAACTGATACAGCCGATGGTCATAGGTTATATCCAACCCGTGAATCGTGATTGATATCCGTGCATCTGTCAATAATTTCAGAAGAATACCAATTGGAGCAAGGAAACCGTCACAAAGATGAATAAGGAATATATCATGTTTCTTTGTTAGGTAGAATCCTTTGAACAAAGCGAAAGGTAAGAACCAAAAAAGATGAATGTATGATTTGCCCAGCGTAATCTTATGCGTTATCTCATGCGCTTCAAACTCTTTAATAAGGTTGTAACTAAATGCTTCAAGACCACCTATCCGGGGAGGATAATTTCGACTGATAAATAGGATTTTGAGTCTCAATAATTATTCCCCTTCACTCTTCTCAAATCTCATCTGACAAACCTGCTCCGATATCAGTCCCATCATGAATATAACAACCGACGTTGTAAAAAGCAGTGCGCTCATATTGGTAAAACGTCCCCATAAAAAAAACGAGTAAAGATAATAACAGAAACCGATTAAAAATGTGGTAAAACTCACCGGAAGAAATATTCTGAAAGGCGAATACATGGTACATATTTTTACGATGATCATAAAAAATCGTACGCCATCTTTGAATAACCTGATATTGCTTTTTCCGGTTTTACGGTTTTTAACTTGGATGGGGATATATCGGAGAGCCCTTCCGCTTCGCAATACGCTTAATGTCAATGTAGTGGGGTAAGAATATGTATTGGGTAGCAAGTACAAAAACTGGCGAGCGAGATCTGATTTTACCGCTCTGAAACCTGAAGTAAGATCTTGTATCTTGAATTTGGCCACATAAGATGCCAGCCAGTTGTAAATTTTGTTCCCAAGAGCCCTTCCTACCGAAGCCTGGCTGCGTATAAACCTGGCTCCCACGACCATATCATAATCGGACATATATTCTATCAAACGGGCAATATCTTTAGGATCATGCTGACCATCGCCATCCATAAAGACCAAGATTTCACCTTTAGCCTGTCTTATTCCGCTTTTGACAGCTGCGCC
>CAZIIV010000216.1:0-4963 GCA_964539365.1 uncultured Desulfobacteraceae bacterium
CTGTTTTTTTTCCCGACGCATAACCTTGTCGGCTTTTCGCATTCTTGAAATTCTTTAACTTTGGATCCATTTCCAGGCCGCTTTGATTTCCGCCCGGTCGAAGTACTTTGTTCGGATATGGGAAAATAAGCCAAACAGGGCGATCCATGTCTTTTCCCATACTTTATTGCCGATAATGGCCATGCGTTCTATTTTATCAGAGCAGGTTAAAGTAAAATTCAAATCCGATAAAAGCGATTCCGCATCCATTTTTCCATGAGGCTCGATAACAAGGACAAGCCGGATCTTTCCTGATTCACTGATCTGTTTTTCCAATACCTTGCAGATCCGTTGCTTTTGTTTTTTGGTAATACCACCGACAATTTTAAATCCCAGAATGTTACCCGAACCTTCTTTGAGCTGATGATACATAGTTTTAAATCTCAGTTTTGTTATTCTTGACCCTCCCATGCGACTGGAAGTTTTTGAATACATTTATTATTGAATTTTTAAGAATACTGTTCAATAAAAAACTCATCCGCCTCTTTTATTTTTTTTGAGACATTCCAGGCATCATAGGCAGTTGCATCTTCTGATAGCCTGAAGGAATCTCAAATAGAGAATCTGGAATCCTTTCCTCTTTTATATTTTTATACTCTGTAACCATATTATATGCTGCTGCCTTATACTCCGTTTTGATGGGGTAGTTGAGCCGTTTCGAAAGCCACTGGGTCAAAACGCCTAAAGATTTATCATGATAGATATACTGATATTTCTCACAAATATACCCGTTGACCTTTTCTTTTCCCAAAGATTTTTTTTCGGCCATGTCCTTAATTTTTTCCTCTATTTCAGGGTCAGTTGCTTCCTTCCCGATACCTGATATTTCCATGTACATCTTATTCTCCGGCATCAGAGTCCACGTAACTCCTTTATCCAATCGTAAGATTACTACTTGTTTCATATCTTCTTTCAAAATTTCTTGTCGTATCTTGTCTCCTTTGATATAAACCTTGCCTGCAAACTTTCCCTGCGGGTTATCAATGATGAGGTCCGCTGAAAATTCGGCGGCCGATGCCATACTCGATAAAACTATCGATGAGATAAAAATCCCCAAAACCATTACCCGCTTTAATCCAATCTTTTTATCCATCTTTCCCTCCTTTCTTTGGCTTGATGACAATTTATAATCAATGTTTGAGCCCGTTCACCGGGCTTTTTGGCCAGATTAACGGCTGTCAGAAAGATCGAACCACCTCCGGTCTGCCAGAACCACCGACGTTTGGATCTGGCGGTCGGGAATGGACCAGTATGTCTTGAGCAATTGCGTTTTTTTCCGGGGAGTGACCCGTCGAAAGCCGTGCTTCTCATAGAAGTGAATCGCCCAAACAGCATCCGCCCAGGTGCCCACCAGGGCCGGGCGAGTAAGCTTCCGGTAAAGCTCGGATAAGAGTTTTCCGCCGATGCCCTGATTTTGCTTTGCGGTGCGGACATAGGCATGCCTGATGAGTGTGATGTCTTTCACGTCCTGAATGCCCATGATGCCAATCAACTGACCATCTTCTTCATAGCCCCAAAAGACCACCCCTTGATCGATTTCGTGGCGGAGCTCATCTTTGGACATATAAGGGACATGCCAGCAGTCTTCGGGGATCACGCCGTGGTAGGCTTCTGCGGCATCGTTGATGATCGAATACATGGTTTCAAAGTCTCTGGTGTTACAGGGTCGAATCATGGTATCTCACCTTTGTACTCAAACTCCTGAACCATACGAAGTAATTCTTAAAAAAGGCCACTTCTGCGTCTGTGATCGTCTCGGCAAATACGTAGAGTTCCCTTTCCTCGCCGGGAAGGTTTCTTGACCGGTTTTAAACAGCCCGTTAAAACAGCTTCCGAAACTTCACCGCCCCCACAGGCACCATACTCTTTAACCAAAACATTTCCAATAATTACATAGTTTATTTTTCACTTTATTAACGATAGTCACCGCTTCCTTTAATCCCTGGTCCGGCTTTATATCCTGTGAAATGCGATTCGGTTCTTCAAACTCCATTTGAATTCCGGTAACCCCGACAATTGAAGCCAACCATCCCGATGATACAATCTGCAGGCTATGACTATAACCAGAGCCAATGAAATCAACAAGCTTCCCGTCACATATTCTGGAAGCTACCTGTCCAATAATAGAACCTATGGATCTAATGCCGTGGAGTGTCAATCCCATCTGCGTTATCCTGTCGGTGAAGTGAGGATCGCTTCCATCCACCATCAATATAATTTCAGGGATAAATTCTTCGGCGATCGGTATAAGAATCTCATTTAACACATACTCATAGGCATGATCACCGGATCCGGGGGGCATGGGTATATTCACCGAATATCCCGTACCACGACCCTCCCCGATCTCATTTACAAACCCTTTTCCAGGGTAAAGCGTCAGGGGATCCTGGTGAATGGATATAAATAAAACCCGTGAGTCCGTTGAAAAAATGTCATAAATACCATCTCCCGCATGCGCATCCGTATCTATAATCAAAATCCTCTTTACACCAAAGTTTCTCATTAAGTTTTCAGCACAGATTCCCACATCGCTGAAAACCCCAAAGCCTTTTTCATGATTCCGGGTGGCATGTTGCACCCCTCCTCCGACAACAAATGATTTTTCGTATTTTCCGGATTGAACCAGTTCACCTGCAAGTTTGCCGGCACCCGCCAAAAGCTTTGTGCCTCTCACGAATCCGGGAGAAAGCGGGGTATCGTGAGAATCTTTGCTTTCACATTTCTCAATTCGTCGAATATAGTCTTCGGTGTGTATGAGTTTAAGATCACTTTCTGTAGCATAAGAAGGAGAAACCATTTCAAAATCAGAATGATGGCCTAATTTTTGTTTAAAAAGGTTAACGAAAACTTGATACCTGTCTTGTTTTAGCACATGTCCGAGATCGTACTCTTTTAACCTTTCGTCATATACAATGGCATATTTGCTCATCAGTTGCCTTTTTAGTTTTCATTTGCGGAATGTATTTTTCCGGTGCCAGTGAAGGTTATCCTGGGCCGGCCGGAAGCTTTCTTTTTCCGGTGTAAAAATGGGTCGATCCGTCAACGTAAGGATATGGCCGGGAAAGTTTTGCTCCAGCATAACACGTTTCGACACCAAAACCTGATATTCTTTGCTCACGCTCATGAGTCCTTTATCAAAAGACCAGTGGCAGAGCTTACAAAGCGCCATTCCGTTGGTGGGCCGGTCATCAAAGCTGTTTTTCCAGGGTTTGATGTGGGCGGCATCCACAATGGTGTGGCCCTCGGGTGTGAGCATGCGGATGCCGCACAGGGCGCAGCGGTGCCGGTACAGAGTGACAATGGTTCTTCTGAAACCACTGTCCCGAATCTTCTTCTGCCAGTCGGATTCATCTGTTGCTTTGCCGAAATCTTTTTTCCCTTCAGCCACTTTCAGCAGTTTTTCGCTGTATTGATACGCCGCATAGTTTAAATGGCTCTGCTCCAAAACCCCGGAACGTATCTCAGGCGCGAAATAGGTTTCAATCAGTGCCGCCCGTAACTGCTCCCGCGTTTCCGGTTTGCACATCAACCTGAAAAGTTCTTCATCCATTCGGGCGCCGGCACATACCTCACGCACTTTTGTCATGGAACTGAAATTGATACTTATTTTCTTTTCATATCCCGGATTCGGGATCAGTTCCCAAAAACCATCGGTCTTCAGTCTGGGAAACGGATACGCCATGCTCGTTTTTGATCCCAGCGGCATAATGCGGTTCCAATACCCGTTGAACATCTCGACGAGTTCAAACGACGGTTTGATAAAATTGTCTGTAATCGCTCCTTGAGCGATAAGATCCATGATGGACAGAAGAAGAAACGGTTTGTCAGGTGCGCGGTGTGAGGTATAGGCAGGATACCTGTTACGATTTTTATGCGTTCTCAAGTTTGACAATTTGTGAATGTAATTTTTAAGCATCATTGCATTTTCTCAAGAATTAAGATTTATGCCGTTTAATTCCAATACTGCCTGGCTTTCACCACTGCTCTTCTTCATCCCCCTGACTGAAGTTCGCCAATAGAAATATTGTATCTTTCAGACACTTTCTTGGCAAGTGTTTTAATATCTATTCGCCGTCCTGACAACCTTAAGTTCTTTTTAACCAGCCCTCCCCGCAACAGATTCAGATGGATATATCCAACCAGCTCTTTCAGATAAACATCCTCTTGACAAACGATGGACTTACACCGGTTTTGAAGGGAGCATAACCTGTAACTCTCATATCGGTCTATCAATTATTACTCAACCCTTTGAATAAATTGTTCGGCCCAATAAAAAAGTTTATCAGAGCTATTGACTTTAAACTTACACGTGTTATTATACGTATTGTTTAAAGGAGGTACGTATAATGCAAAAAAAACTTACGGTGACCATAGACGAAGAGGTTTATGAAGGCTTGCGGAAAGTCATTGGACCACGAAAAATCAGCCGTTTTATTGAACAGTTAGTTCGCCCGCATGTTGTTGAAAAAAATATGTATGCCGCATATAAAGAAATGGCTGCTGATCAAATCAGAGAATCCGAAGCTCTCGAGTGGTCAGAAGGTACAATAGGAGACTTGAATGATGATGAGAGGTAATGTGTGGTGGATCAACTTCGATCCTTCCATTGGCGGTGAAATCCGAAAAAAAAGACCTGCCGTCATCGTAAGCAATGATGCGGCCAATCATTATCTGAACAGAGTTCAAGTAGTGCCCATTACGAGTAACGTTGATAAACTTTACCCCAGTGAAGCATATGTGACGTTTCGTGGGAAAAAAGCTAAAGCGATGGCAGATCAAATTACCACGGTAAGCAAACAGCGGCTAATCAATTCGGCAGGATCTGTTTCCAATACTGAAATGGAAGCTGTCGGCAAGGCCATCACCACACAACTGGATCTTTAAGGCCGAACCTGCCATTCCCACTTATAAAAAAGAAATAACG
>CAZIIV010000217.1:0-2773 GCA_964539365.1 uncultured Desulfobacteraceae bacterium
TTGAATCAGGTTGGTAACTATGATAAAATTTTTATTTTAAATATTGATGAATTCGTAAAAAGCAGAACTCATCACGTTTTAGGTTTTAAGATTTAGGTTTTAGAGAACTAAATTTAATTGTTTTAACAGATACTTAAAACTTAATACCTAAAACTTAAAACATACGTAAAAAGTCGTATTCTTGACTTTTTACAAAACCATCTAAATCGGAATTTTTACGAGTTCCTCAAATATCGATTGGTTTGGTGAAACGTTACGTTAATGAAGATAAACCCCGGAATCCAATACTCAAAACAATCCTTCACGGACAAGCCACACATTTATACGGTTTCCGAATTAACGGCTAAGGTTAAAGTATTACTTGAGGATGCATATCCATTTATCTGGATATGCGGCGAAATATCGAACTTAAGAATCCCTGGGTCGGGGCATTTTTACTTTACATTAAAAGATGAAACCGCCCAGATAAACGCGGTAATGTTTCGCGGTCAAAATCGAAATTTAAAATTTATGCCCGAAGATGGTATGGGGGTAGCCGGGATCGGCAGGATAAGTGTTTATGAGCCGAGGGGCACTTATCAGATCATATTGGAATATCTGGAACCCGAAGGCGTTGGAGCCATACAGCTGGCTTTTGAACAACTCAAAGAGCGATTGGCTGCCGAAGGACTTTTTGATGAAAAACATAAAAAACCCCTTCCATTTTTACCCGGCAAAATCAGTATCATCACCTCGCCTACCGGAGCCGTGATTCAAGACATTCTAAATATCGTTAACAGACGCTTTCCAAACATTCCTATTGAAATCATTCCGGTCAAAGTACAAGGTGAAGGATCCGAGAGGGAGATTGTATCGGGACTGGAGACCCTGACTGCCCGTTCTGATTCAGATGTTGTGATCCTTGCCAGAGGCGGCGGTTCTTTGGAAGATTTTCATGCGTTTAATTCTGAAGCTGTTGCCAGGGCTGTTTTTGCATCCAAGATTCCCATAATTTCGGCTGTGGGACATGAAACCGATTTCAGCATATCAGATTTTGTTGCCGATTTTCGGGCGCCAACCCCCTCGGCCGCGGCAGAACTGGTGGTTCCGCTTAAGAGCGATCTGATAAAAAAAACTGCTGAACTTACAAGTCATTTAACCGTAAGATTTTCACGATATCTTGACAATCTTCAAGCTCTGGTAAAACAAATAACCCGCCGGCTGGGAGATCCAAATAAAAGAATAGAAGATTTGAGACTCAGAACAGATGATCTGCTTTCACGGCTTACCAGGACCGTTAAAGCTAATATCATTCAGCAGCAAGAACGGTTTGAATGGCGATTGGACAGACTTAGCTCACACAATCCCTTAAGTTATACAAAAAAGCTTGATGAAAAACTTAATCAACTAAACAACAAACTATTAAATTATTTAAGAATATATTTATTAAAAAAAGAATTATTGCTTCGAGAACTTGATGCAAAAATAACCGCCCTAAGCCCCGATGCGATTCTGGATAGAGGGTACAGTATCACCCGAACCATTCCGGATGCCGTTATTGTCCGAAACCCGCAGCAGGTGGAGATGGGTCAGGATCTCGAAGTTGTGGTTTCCAAAGGATCATTAATTTGCAACGTACAAAGGAAGCAACCGTATGGCAAAACAGACGTTTGAACAAGCGATGAAAAAACTTGAACTGATTGTTCAGCAGCTTGAATCCGGAGAGCAACCCCTTGAAGACGCGGTCAAAAAATTTGAGGAAGGGATAAAACTCTCAAAATTCTGTTCCGAAAAACTGGATGAAACAGAAAAAAGAATTACCATTTTGCTTAAAGACCAAATGGGGAATGTGTTTGAAAAACCATTTATTTCTGAAAGTGAATCGGAAGATGGATAGTTTTGATTTGAGTTCGTATCTTTTTTCTAAACAAAAACAGATAAACCGCACTATTGATACACTAATAAGCCAAACATCCAATTCCAGCGTAGTTGTCAGCGCCATGAGGCATTCTCTTATGGCGGAAGGTAAACGTATCAGACCGGTTCTTTGCATAGCTGCCTGCCAGGCGGTCGGCGGTCGGACTGAAGATGCTTTAATGGCTGCCTGCGCCCTTGAAATGATTCATACCTACTCTTTAATTCATGATGATCTTCCTGCAATGGATAACGATGATCTCCGCAGAGGCAAACCAACGTGTCATATTGCATTTGATGAAGCCACGGCCATTTTAACAGGTGATGCCCTGCTTACGCTGGCTTTTGAAGTCCTTTCATCGATCGAAATCAACCATATAAATATAAATAACGCCTGTAAATGGCTCCGGGTTATAAATATAATCGCAAAAGCTTCAGGATATAAAGGGATGATTGAAGGTCAGATAAAAGACATTGCCGCAGAAGGCAACCGGATCGGTTTAGAAGATTTGGGAAAAATGCATGCTTTAAAGACCGGTGCGCTCATTGAAGCCTCAATAAGCGCCGGAGCCATTTTAGGAAACGGGAGCATTGATCAGATCCGACAGCTCGGTATTTATGCCAAAAATATCGGACTTGCCTTTCAGGTCATCGATGACATTCTGAATGTCGAAGGCGATCCCGCTGTTATGGGTAAAGATGTCGGCACCGATCAAGTTCGTGAAAAAAGCACCTACCCTTCTATACTGGGAATTGAAGAATCAAAGGTATTTTCAAAAAACTTGGTCAATAACGCCTTGCAGGCACTCGATTATTTTGATAATAAATCCGATCCGCTTCGCGCGATTGCACATTATATTATTGACAGAAAAAAATAAGG
>CAZIIV010000217.1:2873-4937 GCA_964539365.1 uncultured Desulfobacteraceae bacterium
TAAGGAGCACATAACCCTTGAGCCTACTTGAAGGAATTAATTCACCTGAAGATTTAAAGACGTTGTCACGGTCTGAACTGCCGATATTAGCGTCTGAGATTCGCAAACTTATTATTGAGGTGGTATCGAAAACCGGCGGTCATCTTGCGCCGAGTCTGGGTGCCGTTGAACTGGCGATTGCCATTCACTACGTGTTTACCGCGCCTTCCGATAAGATCATCTGGGACGTCGGACATCAGTCCTATGCCCACAAACTTCTTACCGGGCGCAGAGAACGATTCCATACGCTTCGCCAGCATGATGGAATATGCGGGTTTACCCGTATGAGTGAAAGTCCTTACGACGCATTTTCAACCGGTCATAGCAGCACCTCCATATCCGCCGGTCTTGGCATTGCATGTGCCAAACGTTTAAAAAATGACAGGTCCAAGGTTATCGCAGTGATAGGGGATGGATCCATGACCGCCGGACTTGCGTATGAAGGTCTGAATCAGGCCGGGGACATCAATAAAAATATTCTCGTAATATTAAATGACAATGATATGTCCATTGCGCACAACGTTGGCGCCCTGTCCTCTTTTTTAAGTCGTACCTTTTCCGCAAAATATTTACAGGATTTTAAAAAGGAGCTTAAGGATTTTCTAAAATCTTTGCCCAAAGTCGGTGATGATATCTATCAATTTGCCAAGCGTTCAAAAGAATCTTTCAAGACGTTTATCACTCCGGGCATGCTGTTCGAAGCCTTTAACTTTGAATATTTTGGTCCGATTGACGGTCATAACTTAAACCATCTTATCGACATACTCAATAATATTAAGTGTCTTAACGAACCGGTTCTTCTCCATGTATCAACAAAAAAAGGTAAGGGATACGCTCCTGCCGAAAAAAATCCTGTCTATTTTCACGGTGTGGGATGCTTTAATGCGGATACGGGAGAAAGTGTAAATAAAGAGTGTTCCGTTCCTACCTACACTCAGGTTTTTGGAGAAACCATCGTGCAACTGGCAAAAGAGGATGAAAGAATCATCGCGGTGACTGCGGCCATGCCGGAAGGCACGGGACTTGTGAAGTTTGCCGAGGCCTTTCCGGACCGGTTTTTTGATGTAGGTATCGCCGAACAACACGCGGTAACTTTTGCTGCAGGTTTGGCCAGTGAAGGATTCAAGCCGGTTGTTGCGATATATTCGACTTTTTTGCAACGTGCTTATGATCAGATATTACATGATGTATGTCTTGAAGCGCTTCCGGTTGTTTTTGCCGTTGACCGTGGCGGAATTGTGGGTGAGGACGGAGCGACTCATAATGGTGTATTTGATTTATCCTATCTCAGAAGCCTTCCCAATATGGTACTTATGGCCCCAAAGGATGAAAACGAGCTGGTAAGAATGCTCAGCACCTCTTTGGGCCATAAGGGGCCCGTGGCCGTTCGATACCCCCGTGGAGTTGTGGAGGGTGTAAAAATTGAAAAGCGAGATCTTCCTTTACCCATTGGAAAGGGAGAAGTACTTCAAAAAGGAAATGATGTACTCATCCTGGCCATTGGCCGGTCTGTGAGTGACGCACTTATCGCTCATGCAACGCTGGCCGAACAAGGCATTTCTGCTGCGGTTGTCAATTGTCGTTTTGTAAAGCCCCTTGACATTGATTTGATCGCAGCGCTTGCACGGGAAATACCGCGCATAATAACGGTTGAAGAGAACGTACGTCAGGGAGGATTCGGAAGCGCAGTGCTGGAATGTTTGAGCGATCAGCGAATAAATGCTTTTCATATGGAATGCATCGGTATACCTGATATTTTCGTTGAACACGGTCCTCAGAAAATGCTAAGGTCCAAATACGGTATTGATGCATATAGCATTGTCAACGCAGCCAAACGCTTGACGGCTTTGTAAAATGTCCAATTTCTGCGTTGCGCTTCATTTCGTGTTCACTGCGGCGTACATAAGTACGCCTCGTTCCACAAAATTCGCGACGCCTTGAACTTGAACTTTTTACTTTGCCGTCTCAATTTTGACGGCTTGGTAAAAAGTCGTCACTCCGGTAGATCCCGGATCGAGTCCGGGA
>CAZIIV010000218.1:0-4921 GCA_964539365.1 uncultured Desulfobacteraceae bacterium
CTCTCACTTTCCAACCTTCCCGTATTTTCCGATCTATATACCTCTAAAGGAAAAATTCAATATTTCTATTAATATGGCCCCATTGAGGAAAAACCATACATTCCCTTTAAAATACAAATCATAATCCACCACAGTTAGGGTGTCGGGCTCTATTTGTTTATCTCTGGAGATATGCACGTGGTTAATGAATCACAACTCCTTTTTATATTACGTTTTTTGACAGACCTCCAGCATAGTTAAGCAGAGCATTGCCGATACATCTATGCAAAAACTTATTCATTTGACAAACATATTTTTATGGGATTTAAATGGTAATACTATTAATATAACTTTGGAGGTATAGTTCATGGCTACCCAAAAAGTCGCTATCACCGTCCCACCGCTGTTCCTTAAGCGAGTGGACCAATGGGCAAAGAAAAAAGGTAAATCCAGAAGCCGCTTTATCGTTGAAGAATTGGAAGACAGATTAAAAACGCTGGAAGATGAGGAGATCACAAGATTATATAATGAAGTGTGTGCTGACGAAGACGCTTCGGATTACGACAATGTTCTTGCCGAAGAAATGCTTGACATAAGCTCAGTACGGGAAGAGGAGGAAAAATGGTAATCTGTCAAGGCGATGTTTTTTGGACACGCCTTTCCCCGGCTTCAGGATCAGAGCCCACATATAAAAGACCCGTGATAATTGTTCAGAGGAATTCCATTAATCGAAGCAAATTTCGTACGGTTCTGGTTGTTCCCCTTACAAAACAGACAAAACACGATACTCTTCCGGGCAATGTTCCTCTCCGGAAAGGTGAAGCAAATCTATCCAGGCCGAGTCTGGCAAGGGGAACTCATGTTATGGTTATTGACAAAAGCCGGTTGATTGAAAAAATCGGCGCTCTTTCTCCACAAAAAATAAAGGAAATTATCGACAATATCATCTGGGTCATGGGAGAAGACCCGAAGCGGGATATCACCCCGCTACAGTGAAGATTCTTGGGTGTTCATCAAATTCCATTCTTCGTGCCCTTGGCTTACGCTTACCCTCATAGCCATGTTACCCATTTCACCTCAAGGCTGAAATGGGTAATGAGTGGATTAGCAACCAAGGCCAATAATTGTTACTTGAATTGCTCTCACTTTTCATTTGACCTAAATTAAATCTTACGTTATCATCAGTAAAACAGACAAGGAGGTAAGACATGACGGCAGCAAAAATATCCTCCAAGGGTCAGCTTGTTATTCCCAAAGAGATAAGAGAAAAACTTAAAATTAAGCCGGGAGCTTTTTTTCATGTCCGCCTCGAAAAAAACAATATCGTTCTTATCCCTATGAAAAAAGGTCCTCTTGATAACTTGTACGGCAAATTTGCCGGGGAAAAAATATTAGCTGAACTGGAAAAGGAACATGCGGATGAAATTGCAAGTGAAAATGGTTCTTGATGCCTGGGCGCTGCTGGCTTTGATTTTCAAAGAAGAGCCGGCCGCAAAAAAGGTTAGAGACATCCTTGACCGGCAAGGTGGATCTAAGTCAAGCATTTATGTTTCATGGATAAACCTTGGCGAGGTCTATTACAATATCGCGCGCAAAAAAGGTCTGAATGCCGCAAATGAAACTCTGGAAGATATTAAAAGGTTGTCTATCCGTCTTCATGAGCCTTCCAAATCAGATATCCTTTCGGCAGCAAAGATAAAATCAGAGCATAAATTATCGTATGCAGATGCTTTTGCAATATCATTAGCTCAGAAAATTAACGGGGTTATCGTCACCGGAGATCCGGAAATTATTTTACTTGAAAATTTCGTCAAGGTGGAAAAACTATCGAGATTTGCTTAAAACTTTGCAGTGACTCCGGTACGCTCTTTCCTCTACTTGCCCTGTTAAATTTTTACCCCGCCTGTCCAGTTTACCCCGTAGGTTCGGAAAATCGTACTGGGGTTAAATCTTTTCGTTCCATTTAACAGGACAAGCCTTACGTCTTTCGATTTTTCCGTTTGACTTTTTTTAAATGAAATATTACATTGTATCCAATGTAAACAAAAGAAACAACACGATGGAGGCACTTATGGGCACTTCAACAGTAACGACCCGATTGGATGAAGAAACAAAAGAAAAACTGGAACAGCTTTCCAAAGCTACTGCGCGTTCAAAATCTTTTCTTATTTCCGAAGCGATACGCGAATATATTATAGAGCAAGCATGGCAAATCCATGCAATCAAAGAAGGAATTGATCAGGCAGATGCAAAAAAATTCGCATCAACCGATGAAATTAAATCGACCTTCTCGAAATGGGGGGTAGATGTCGAAGAATATTAGGTGGCTGCGCCTTGCTCTTGCCGACCTTGATGACCTGATGACATACATCGCTAAAGACAACCCCGAGGCTGCCAACAAAGTGGCCTGTAAGATTTGGGAAACAACCCGGATACTTTCAGATCATCCTGCCATGGGAAGATCCGGGCGCGTTTCAGGTACACGCGAGTTGCTCATCAGTGGAACTTCTTATATTATACCCTACCGGTTAAAAGCCGATGAAGTTCAAATTCTTCGGGTTCTTCATGCTGCCAGAAAATGGCCCGAGAAATTTTAAATGCGATCAATAATCTTTTATCTTTAATCTGCGCCTGCCCCGTAGCTCCGGCAGATGGTACTGGGGTAATCTGCGCCCCGTTCAATGCTTCTTCTTTTTTATTTAACTGGGGTAATCCCTGCCCCGCCTGGCCCGTAGGTGGGAACCATCGTACTGGGCTGGAATCTGAAAGCTATTCCTCTGGGGTGTGGACTAATAGGCATTTTTATGGGTCTCCCGCCCAAACAGCGTGAGCCAGAGAATTTTCAACTCCAACCAAAAGCTCCAGTTTTCCAGATAAAAAATATCGTGCTCCACACGCTTTCCAATCGACGTGTCTCCCCGCCATCCATTCACCTGCGCCCAGCCGGTAATACCGGATTTGGCCTGGTGGCGCACCTTGTAATGCGGAATCTCTTTTTTGAATTTTTCTACAAAGTGCTCTCTTTCCGGGCGTGGTCCCACTAAACTCATTTCCGAATTCCTTATTTTTTCGACATAAAATCCGAAAAAGTCTTGACTATTTCGGAATGGTGTCATAAAAGGTCAGCATGGAACGATATCTGAAAAAATATATTTTAAATGATATGAAGAAAAAAATTGTCCTGTTAACCGGCCCGCGGCAATCCGGCAAAACAACCCTGGCACAAATGCTGAGCAACAATTTTGATTATCTTAATTTCGATAATCCTGAACACCGCTTGGGGCTTATTGAAAGATCATGGGACAGATCCAAAGAACTCATTATCTTTGATGAGCTTCATAAACTTAAAAACTGGAAGTCATGGCTTAAAGGCATTTATGACACCGAAAAAACATCCCCCCGGATCATCGTCACGGGAAGCGCCAAACTGGATACTTACCGCAAAGTCGGTGATTCTCTTGCCGGTCGTTTTTTTCAGTTCAGGCTGCATCCGCTTGATCTGAAAGAGATTAAAGCCATCATTAAACCTGATGATCTTGAGGCGGCCCTGGAGCAGTTACTGAATATAGGGGGGTTTCCCGAACCCTATCTGGAAGGAAATACAAGATTTTACAACCGGTGGAAACGATCCCATCTGGATATCATCCTCAAGCAGGACCTGATTGACCTTGAAAATATCCGGCAAATCACCGCTATTGAAACGCTGACTCAATTATTGCGCAAAAGAGTGGGCAGCCCTGTTTCGTATAATTCCCTGGCGCGAGACCTCCAATGTTCCGACAAGACCATTAAAAGATGGTTGACGATACTTGAAAACATGTACGTTATTTTCAGAGTCGGGCCCTATCACAAAAATATCGCCCGCTCCATTCTGAAAGCCCCCAAATATTATTTTTATGATACCGGCCAGGTTATCGGAGACTTGGGCATAAAACTGGAAAATCTGACGGCCTGCGCCCTGTTGAAAGAAATCCACTATCTTGAGGACTGTTACGGGGAGCAGGCCCAGCTCCACTATCTGATGACAAAAGACGGCCGAGAAATTGATTTTTTTATCACCAGAAATGAAACACCCTTTTTAATGACAGAGGTCAAATGGTCAGATAGCAACCCAAGCAGCAATTTTTCGATTTTTGACAAATACTTTCCCGGAGTGAAAAAAATACAAATCGCCGGAAAACTCGACCGCGAGAAAACGTATCCGGACGGAACGGAAATACGATCCGCCCACAACTGGCTGGCCAACTTCTCTTTGGCCTGAACCTTTCATTTCAAACTTCCTGTCTTTCTGACTCCTGATTTCCGATATGTCAAGAATGAAGATTTATGACGTTTAATTCGAAGACTATTTAACTGTTACGCGACCCCTCGCCTTTCTATATGTCAAGAGTGAAGATGCGACCCCTCGCCTTTCTCATCACATTTGTATAGATATCCGTGTCAAAAATAAACACTATATTTCTACCTCTACCCCTCTGCCAATGTCATCAGCCCTTTTTTGATATCCCTCCATGGCTTTCTCAGCGACTTCTTCAAGCTCGGATGCCGTTCCGGCGGCTCCCGATAAACCATCTTCCGGGGTCCCCTCCTTAATTTTTTCCAACATTTCCAGACCGTTAACGGATATGAGGGCAACGAAGGGCCTGCCTCTTTTGGTAATAATGATATGTTCATTGGTATATGCTGCCCGGCTGGCATGTTCTGAAAAAGAGCTTTTCGCTTTTGCCAAGTTTACCTGTATCATATTGCACCTCCATTATGGTCAATATAGTCATTTTGACCAATAAAATAACACCCCCAAGGCAACATCAACCCCAAAATAATGAAAGAATTCATCCGATCCCGAATAGGATCTCATGCATCCCAAAGGGATTCATCCTATTGTTTATCATCCATTCATCCTGAAACCGTACGGTTTTCATCCGTGGCAAAGCCACTCATC
>CAZIIV010000219.1:0-1127 GCA_964539365.1 uncultured Desulfobacteraceae bacterium
TATAGGTCACCTCCTTTCCCACTTAATTTCGAAACCTGACACCTGACACCTGACAGCTGTGATACCTGACACCTGACACCTGAAACCAAAAAGTCTTGGATTGCAATTAATAAACCGGTAATGCACCCCCTTCAACCTTCTCACCTTCTCACTTTCTTCCTTGGTCCTCTCCTCTATCCTCTTTTCTAATTTCTGCCCTCTCATCTTCTTACCTTCTAACCTTCCAACCTTCTGATCCTCTGATCCTCTGACTTCCGACCCCTGACACCTGAACCCTGAACCCTTGAATCAAGGAAGATTACTCTTTATGTTCACCGGTTTTTCTTCGTGAATATGGTTCCCCTTATCTCCCGCATTCGTAACAACTCCTGCATATCGATAGAAATTGTATTCCCTGTCTTTTCCCCCGTGGTCCATAAGCAGATCTTCTTTTTCGTAAACCAGCGATAAAATTTCTCGCTTGCAGATCTCAAAATCAGGGGTCAATTGTATGGCGGACGTCGGACATGCCTCTTCACACAACCCACAGTAAATGCACCGGCCAAAGTTGATGCGAAACCATGCGGCGTAACGTCTGCCGTCCTCTTGCTCTGCCGATTGCATGGAAATGCAACTCACCGGACACACCGCCGAGCACAGGTAACAGGCGACACACCGCTCCCCGCCGTCCGGATCCCGGGCCAAGATGATTCTGGCCCGGGTCCTCTCCGGTAAAGGACGCTTGTATTCCGGGTATTGTTCGGTAACGGGCTTTCGAAAAAGGTGCTTGAAAGTCGTGGCAAATCCGTCTGCAAACGCCTTTAAAACCTCCAAAGCCTCCGCCAAGGGTCCAACCCTTTCGCCCAAATCCTCTTCAATATCAGGTGGATCAATGTTTTTTGTCATAAGACTACCTTGTAGTGTTTTACACAGGCTTAACCAAAGTTCGAAATTCCAAACAATGTCTCGTTTTTTAGAAAAGAGGAAAGAGTAATTAGAAAATAGATAGCCGCAAATAGGCCCAAATGAATATAAACAGTATTAAATTGGTTCGTGGTTATTCGCGTTCATCAGTTGTCTCCCTTTTCCTTTTTCCTCTTTTCTAATTCCTATTCCTCTTTCCTCTTTCCTCTTTTCTAATTCCTATT
>CAZIIV010000219.1:1227-4901 GCA_964539365.1 uncultured Desulfobacteraceae bacterium
CTCTTTCCTCTTTCCTCTTTTCTAATTCCTATTTCTACCTTAAATGTTAGATCAAAACAAAGACTCCCGTAATCAAAATATTTATCAATGCCACCGGAACCAGTACTTTCCAGCCCAGGGCCATGAGTTGATCGTATCGCAAACGGGGCAGGGTCCCGCGAATCCAGATGATGACCAAAGCCACCAGCATGATTTTCAAAAAAAGCCAAACCGGCGCCGGCAGCCATGGACCCCGCCAGCCGCCCAGAAAAAAGACCGCCACCAGCGCTCCTAAAACCTGTATATGGACATATTCACCGATGAAGAAAAGGCCGAAGCGCATCCCGCTGTATTCCGTGTGAAAACCGGCACCCAGCTCATTTTCCGCCTCGGGAAGATCGAATGGAATCCTCTTGCTCTCCGCCATGGCACTGATAAAAAAAATGATAAAGGAAATCGGCTGAACAAGAATAAAGGGATAATTTGCCTGTGCCTGAACAATATCCACCAGACTGAAAGAACGAGCGACCATGACGATGGGAACCAGAGAGAGACCCAGGGAGAGTTCATAACTGATCATCTGGGCAGCACCCCGAATGCCGCCCAGCAAGGCAAATTTTGAATTGGAAGCCCAACCCCCCAGGGCAACACCATACACACCCAGAGAGGATAAGGCAAAAACATACAAGAGCCCCACATTAAGATCCGATATCACCAGTGGTATTTCCCGGTCCCAAACCGTTATACCGGATCCAAAGGGGACCACGGCAAACATGAGAAGTGCCGTAACGGCAACCACTGCCGGTGCGAGGAGGAAAATAACCCGGTCAGCAGCTTGCGGAACAATATCTTCCTTTGTGATCATTTTGATGGAATCGGCAATGGGTTGAAGCAGGCCGAACTTTCCGGCTCGATTGGGGCCGTAACGGACCTGCAACCGCGCCAAAAGCTTTCGTTCCGCCCACACCAGATAAGCCGCGAAAAAAAGCAAAAGGCCCAGAACCCCCGCCAGCTTAACTATCAGAAGAATCAATCCGGCGATCCAGTTCAACATGACGTGTCCCCATTCATTTTGAAAATCCGGTCTTTGTTTAGCATAATCTTAAAGCCCTCCAGATGCTGCCAATCGAGTCTGTGATGCCGGGGCAGCACCAGAACTCCGGAAGCCATGTTTTCGACCACGGCCGCATGAACATAAATGGTCCCTGCGTTCGATCGAATGGCCAGCCTGTCGCCGTTAATAATACCCAGTTGGGCTGCATCTTTTTCAGACAGAAACACACAGGGTTCCTTTTCCATTTTCCGGAGATACGGAGAACGGACGGACAGTTCTTCGGTGCCGAAGGTCCAGTCCACGGTGATCAATTCCAGAACGTCGTCAGGTTTTAAACTCGATTCAGACGCGCCGGTTAGATCCCGCTCCATACGGGCTCCGATGCCATGGCCCGGGTTGAGCCGGACGTCGGTGTCCGGAAAGGCATGGTTGGTTAAAAGATCCGAAAACACCGGATGAGCTTCAACCAGCCATTGCATGAGGTCGGCGTGCATCTCTTTTTTACGGGGTTCGGACGTTCCATGGCCAAGTTCTTGCAGTGCCTGCCATGCAGGCTTGGCTTTGTGGCCGGGAATATCGTGCCAGAAAGACCGGGGGGGATGGTCCCCTCCGCTGACCTGAGCGATGGGACGGCCGCCCTGAAAGGCAGGGGGCACTTTCCGGGCTCTTCCCTCCTGATTGATAAAAAACCCTCCGGCTTCATAAAGGGTCATGGTAGGCAAAAAAACATCGGCAGCCCCGACTCCCCGGGAATTCAGATAATCCAGCACAACAAGCACATCAAGCCGTTCAAAGGCCTGTTCCAATCTGCTCCGATCCGGAAAATTCAGATAAGGATCGCTTTCCGCCAGCACAAGTGCCCGGACGGTATTGGTTTCGATTTCCGTAAGGATTTTGTCAAAAGAAGTTTCGTTATCCGAGAGTAGAGCGGCACCAAAGGCGTTGGCTCCGGTGAACAGGTAGAACAGTCCGCAGTCCTTTTTCATGGACCTTAAGTGCCGGGCACAACCGGCGGCCAGACCGGGAACGGTTTTCGGAACAATTTCCGTACCGCAGACAATTATGGGTCGTAAACTTCGACCCAGGTCTTTCTCCACTGCCTCCATCTGTTCCATGTTCCAAAGGGTTGTGAGATCTTCAGGCACGGTTGCATCCGAATTTTTACAGGCCTTGAATCCGGTCGCTTGAAACGTATCAGGTCCGGCCATGTTTTTCAGCAGAAGCGAAAGCCAAAGGTCCATGGCAACGGGGGCGACAGTCAGGTGGCGAAAGTCCAGGGGCAGACTGACGGGCCGGGGATCTATAAGCGCAACGTTGGCTCCCTTTCTCTGAGCCTGGCGCATGGCCATGGCCAGCATGGGGGCTTCGTTGACAGGATCTACTCCAATGGCCAGTATATAATCGGCGGTTTCCAGGTCGCGCAGGGAAACGGCAAGATCCTGATCGAGTTGGGATACGGCAATTTTGACTTTCATTTCAATGTCCGGATCCATCCCGTATACGGGTCCTTGCCAGCCCTTTGTTCGGCAAAGGCGTTTTAAAGCTGCCTGCGTTTCCAGGCTGCTTCTCACAGAGCCCATACAGGCAACGGCAGCAGGACCGGATTCCCGGCTGATGCGGTCCAGCCCGTTAAACGCCGTTTGCAGAGAATTTTCCCAGGAAGCTTCTTTTCCATGGATCCGAGGGTGCCGGGGTCGTTCATCCTGTCCGGCATAATAAAAACCATACCGGCCGCGATCACAGATAAAATAACCGTTAACCGCCTCGCTGAATTTCGCTTCCTGCCTCACAATTTGACGATAGCGGCCGCTGACCACGGTATGGCATCCCAGAGAGCAGTTGATGCAGACAGAGGGGGTGCGCTCATAATCCCATCGCCGTCCAATGAACCGTGACGGCTTGTCCGTATAAACACCGGTGGGGCAAATATCGATAAGATTTCCGGCAAACGGACTTTCCAGCGTGCCCGCTTTGTATCTGCCGAAATAAACCCGGCTGCCGATTTGCATGACGCCCAGATCGCGATAACCGGCAAATTTCTGGTAGAAACGCGAGCACCGGTAGCAATGAATACAACGGTTCATTTCATGCTGGATCAACGGCCCCAGATACTGATCGTGATGGGTTCGTTTTCTTCCCCGAAAACGTCTGATTCCATGGCCGCCGGTAATTGTTAAATCCTGGAGCAAACAATGCCCGCCCTCATCGCATACCGGGCAATCATGGGGATGATTCATCATCAGCCATTCGATAACATGTTTACGGAAATCCACAGCCTCTTCATCGGTGGTTGATACCACCATGCCGTCCCTGGCATCGATCATACAGCTCATCTGCACGCCTTTGAAAGGACCCTGCAGGAATTTTACCGCACATACCCGGCAGGCCCCGACAGAGCCCAGGGCCGGGTGATAGCAAAACCGCGGAATCACGATGCCCAGTTTTTCGGCGGCATCAATCACCTTGGTTCCCGTGGGAACTTCTATTTCCTGTTCGTCGATGATCAGTTTAGGCATGAAAAACCCTTAACGATGGATGATTTTCGATGGATGATTGATTAGCCTCCAACCTCTTTCCTTCAACGGGAGCATTACGGATTTGTTAAAATGGTTTTCACCCATTAACTTATTCATTTTTTGAG
>CAZIIV010000220.1:0-4864 GCA_964539365.1 uncultured Desulfobacteraceae bacterium
TTTTTTCCGGTTCCCCTGGAAAAAATGGGTGCGAATTTTACTTTCCTGCAACCGGATATAACCACAGTTGAACACCCCAGCGGTATTAGACTTGTAGCTTCCAAGCACAGCCATCGTGGCGATGCATATGGCTATCGTCTTGAGGAAGAAAATAAAACCTTAGTATATTGTACTGATGTTGAGCACAAGGATGGAATAGATCCCAATGTGGTGGCACTCTCCGCAAATGCCGATCTTCTCATTCATGATGCCCAATATACCCCTGAACAATTGAAGACCAAGAAAGGATGGGGGCACAGCAGTTGGGAACAAGCCATAGAGGTCGCAAAACAGGCCGGAGCAAAAAAACTGGCTCTTTTTCATCACGACCCGGAACATGACGATACCTTTCTATCCAATTTGGAAATAGAGTGCCGGAAGCATTTTTCAGATGTTTTTCTTGCACGAGAGGGTGAACAAGTAGAACTGTAATAGGCCCATTTTGGGTATTTTATATACACATTGCTCACCCATTAATTCAGTCTTTACTTTTTAAGATAGTCAATTATATAAAACTATCTAGCGGAAAGTTCAGCTATCTTACTTGGTTGCCTGAAACTGCCCTTTCTCATAAATGTATATTTCACCCAAAACCACTGATTAATTCTAACAGTGAGAAAAAAACACAAATTGAATGGTGAAATATGACTCGAAGTAGCAAAACTTGTAATAAATTCTATATCATCGGACCCAGGAGGCTTCAAAACGAGCTGATCGCCTCGTATCTTGTAAAAGAAATCAGAAACGAGGCCATTTTGCTGGAAAATGTCAATCAAATCCCCAAAGACAATCCCGGAAACCCTAAGCATTCAAATTTCGTGCTCTGGGAATGCCAGGGAAAAGATCCGAAAAATCTCATAGCTGAGTTAAAAACTTATACCCGACAGACCCGATCATCAAACCGTGTCATCCTCTTTAATGTTCCCCATGACTTGGAATTTAAAAAAAAATTTGTATTGAAGGGAATACACGGTTTTTTTTTATGAGCATGATCCGCTCGATATTTTTCTCAAAGGGGTTCAAACAATTCTCGACGGCAAATTATGGCTTTCCAGAGATATGATGACCAAATGCATTTTCGAAGGCACTGACAAGGACAACTCTGCAAAAAGCCGCATAGAAAACCTCAGCCAAAGACAAATCGAGATACTTGCCCTGGTTACCGTAGGGGCAAAAAATGACGAAATTGCCGACAGACTTTGCATCAGTCTTCACACGGTAAAAACCCACCTTTACAGAATCTTTAAGAAAATCAATGTCCCCAATCGCGTCCAGGCAGCCCTCTGGGCCGCCCAGAACCTCTGAACCTTTAGCCCGTTAAATTTTTATCCAGTGAAACCATGTTTTTTCTTTTGTTTCACCGGGACACGATAGTGACAGTGGAACGTATTTAACTGGGCCTGAACCCCTGAACCCTTGTCCGCCTATCCTTTTGGCGGATTGAACCCCTGAACCTTTCAACCCCTGAACCCATAAATATGCAAATAATTCAATCGTACGATTAAAATAAAATTATATTTTTACCGTTTAATCCTTGCCTTAAATTGCGTTTTATAATATATAATATAGCCTAAAATGCAGTTTTTGAGAAATTATGCTCTATTTAATCCATACATTTAATCCTCACTGGGAGGGTCAATCCCTTCCCGAATGGACATGGCCCAAAAGACGCATTTTCCACTATATAGTAGAATTGTTGAATGGACCTCTGTCAATAGGGATTGGAGGTTTGAGGAGAATTGGTAAGACAACCCTGCTCAAACAACTTGTTGGTCACCTTTCCGCTCACGCAATCAATCCTAAAAGAATATGTTATTTTCAGTTTGACAGAGACCTTGTCGTTAAAGACAAAAATGTTTTGGAAAGGGTATTGGATACTTACTTAATAGATTTGCTGAATGAATCTATCGGTCGTATCCGCAAAGAAACTTTTATTCTTCTGGACGAAATCCAGCTTATTCCTCAATGGTCTGATATCGTCAAACGATATTTTGACAGGGATCGGGCGATAACCTTTGTCGTTTCCGGCTCATCTTCTCTGCTCCTTGAGTCTGAATCTTCGGAAAGTCTGGCCGGAAGGCTTGACATGATTCGTTTATCTCCACCCGATTTCAGGGATTACATGACAATCAACGGACTAGAGCCCCCACCAGAGTTTAGAATCGAACCGAATTTAAAAAAGATCCCCACGGATTTTGTTTTATATTATGGTGCAAACCATTCTCGACTTTCCAGAAGATATCTTGACTATTTAAGATGGGGAGGTTTTCCCCAGCTTAAGGATCTCAATGACGATGACTCAAGACGCCGCTATATCAAAGAAGTGGTTTTAGAAAAGATCCTGCGATACGATCTTCCGGCCCGGTTTAAAGGTGAAAACCCACTTGATCTCGAACGACTTTATGGCATCTATGCAGATGAATACGGACAAATAATAGAATACAAAACCCTTTCAAGAGATATCGGAGTTTCGGTGGGAAGATTGAAAACTCTCTCCAATGCGCTGATGGCCGGCTATCTTATGCGATACTGTTTCAATCATACCAGATCCAAAAGAAAAACCGGCAGAACCGGAAAAAAAGTATATTTAAGTACACCCTCTCTTTGCGCCTACAGATACGGGCCTTTGGATCAGTTTCCAGAAATTTTGGAACGGATCATTGAAAATGATGTTTACCTCCGCTTGAGTGAAAAGGATGAAGGTTTGACTTTTTGGAGGGTTGGCAGGCAGGAAATTGATTTTCTGTTTCATGTCCGGGAGATTGCTTTTCCGGTGGAATGTAAAACAGGACGCTTAAGACCAAAAGACACCCGGCTGGTCAAACCATTGGCTCTAAAATGGAAAGCGCCGTTTTCTATAATCGTCACATTCAATACTCTGGATTTTTTAGATTCTTCGATTCTTAAAATTCCTGCGTTTTTGCTTTAGAGAAAAAGATATCTTTTCTGTGGCCCATATAATATACCTCAATAATATTTTGCTCATCGTTTACTTTATACAGAATTCGATTTCAAAGGTTTTGTCCAATTTGCGAGCTTTAGTCCCTCGATTCTTTGAAAATGTTTCTCATTGTTGGTGACCAGGGTTAAATTGTGGGCCAGAGCACAGGCAGCTATTATCAGGTCAAAATCATCGAGTCGTGAGCCGGTCTTTTCGAGCTGCGATTTGAGCATCCCGAAGACTTCAGCTGATTCCAATCCCGGAGTAATAATTTCGATCGATTGTTCAAGGGTTTTTATTTTTGCAAGATTGCCGGTAACCTTCTGGGATTTGTAAGCTCCGTAATACAGCTCCATAAGCGTGATTACAGAGGTCTTTATCGGATCATTAATATGAAATAGAAGGTTCTTTTTAACAGAGGTATTCCCCTTTAGGCTGAAGATAATCGTATCGGTATCAAGCAAATACATCGTCACGTCACACCATAAAGCCTTTGATTAATCTGCGGCATTTGCGGCACTTAATGTTTCAATCTGTGTAATCTGCGGAATCTGCGGATCAAAATCCTTGCTCCAGTTTTTTCGAATTTTTCCTGGCGCGTTTTATTTCTTTAACAATATCTTCCGGTTCCCTGTTATCTTCCCATGAACCGGAAAGTTCCAATAAAACCCGGGCAGGGGTCTTTATCGAGTCAAGGTGTTTTTTTTTGCTAATATGCTCTTTTATCAAGAATAGAACCTGTTGACTTACCGACCGGTTCTGCGAAGCAGCCAGATTTTTTATCTGGGCATACAGCTCGTCTTTGATTCCTTTGATTTGTAAATTTGCCATATGGATTCTTCCTCAAGTCAATTTTCATGAAAACATACTCTAATTGCATGAATATGTCAAGGTTTTTAAAATCACGAGACCTCTGAAAAACGTTCAATTTAGCTCCGTAAGATGGTACTGGGGCCCTATGCCTGCCCAATGAAATGTTTACCCCGTGGAATGCGAAGCCTATTCCTCTGGGGCAAGGCCTATTTCATCGAGGCGAAGCCTATTCCTCTGAGGCCCTTTGCCCCGGTAACCGATAACTGATAACTTTTAACAGTTTTTTTCAACTTTTTCAATCATTTCAACCTTTCACTATTCTTAAATTGACATAAATTGTTTAGATGAGTATTATTAAAAAAATGAGGAGGAAAAATTTATGATGATTCTGATGGATCGAATTGAACTTAATCCAAAAGTTTGCAATGGAAAGCCTGTGATAAAAGGAACACGGATTCCTGTTTCTGTTATTTTGGAACAGATAGCAGAAGGTGAAACCTGGGATACCTTGCTTACTGGCTACCCGGAATTAAAGAAAAAAGATATACAGGCAGCTTTACTTTACGCCAGGGCATCTCTTGACCACACAGAGATTAGAGCAGTCCATGCCTAAGACCCTTAAGCTTTATCTGGATCAAATGTTACGTCTGGATGTAGCCCAGGCTTTGCGTATTGAAGGTCACGACGTTGTGCGTGCCTCCGAAGTTGGCCAAGATAGAGCGGATGATCAGCAGATATTGCAGAAATCGATTGATGAAAATAGGGTTCTCGTTACACTTGATGAACATTTTGGTGATTGGGTAGTCCTCCCGCTTAGCAAACATCCAGGTGTGATTCGACTGAAGGTCAATCCAACAACATCCAGTAATATTATCAAGCTTCTCATACCTTTTTTGCGCATTCATTCTTCCGGTCAATTTAAAAATCATCTTGTCATACTCTCACATAAGCGTGCAAAATGGGTCCATACGGTATAAGTTCCATTAATCAACGATTTAACAACTTGACCATTCAGCCAATAACAGACAAGTAATAAATGATAACCGTTAACTGTTTCCTACAACTTTTCAC
>CAZIIV010000221.1:0-4833 GCA_964539365.1 uncultured Desulfobacteraceae bacterium
TAGTGATGAATTCGCAAAAAGTCATAAAATACTGTTTTCTCTCCGAGCCGGAGGCCGTCATTCCGGCGAAAGCCGGAATCCAGTCTTTTCAATCAGTTGCAGAGCATCTGGACTCCTCCCGGACTTGATCCGGGATCTACCGGAGTGACGACTTTTTGCGAGTTCATCAATAGTAATTATATGGACATGGAGAATCTTGAGGTCTATAAAAACTTGTGTCGGTTACACATTAAATGCATTCGTATGTTGAATGGATCAGAGAAAACATTGGAGCGGAAAGTTCCGGAGCGTAAATGCCGCTGGTAGTTAGCCGAGGAACCGCCAGTGTATGGCGTAAATGATGAATCGTTCCCTCAGGGCCACATGCCTCCTGACACCTGAACCCTGACACCTGAAATCAAATAGCCATGGCGAGCTAAGCAAACAACAGTCCTGGTTTACCCCCGAACGAAGCCGTAAGCCTTAACGCCGGACCACTTTCGACTCAAAAGCTTCCTTCTCCAACTCTTTGGCGAGTCTCCCGGCTTCTTTTTCTGTCCGGAAAGCTCCGAGCAAGAGCCTTATTTTATTATTATACAGTCTGTCCAAAACGCTGTAGGCCAAGTATCCTTTTGATCGAAGATCGGCTTCAAGTATTTTTAATTCTTCGTCTTTAAAGGAAACCCTAAGCTGAATCGCAAAGGGCATATAAACCACAAAGGCATGAGCATAGTCTCCTTTTTTTAATTCAAAAGCGGCCTGTTCCGCTTCTTCAAAGGTCCGGTAAAATCCGATGAATACACGATACCAATCTCCCTTTCCGGGAATATATGCGTGGGTAATAAATCCGGATCCCCCTTTATTTCTTGATTTCATTGCTTCCCGAATAGCCGCTTCCTTATTCCTGCGAGAACTGACTTGAATCGTATAGGGATAAAAATCTTGCTGTATAAGGGCATCGTCTCTGCTTAATTGCTGTGTACTGTCTTCATCATTTTTAGGCTTTGAAGTTTTTTGAAATAATTCTGGGGAGTTGTTGCTTTTATTTTTTCCCTTGCCAAGTTGCATCCGCACATCCACTTCCTTCAATTTCTCAAGCTCGTCCCGGGCCTGTGCCAGTTCGGCTTCCAATTCCCCGAGCCGTTGATTGCCGGTCACTATATCGCCGGACTGTTTCCGGGTAACGTCAAGGAGTTTGTCCCTTTCCGAGACAAGAGAAGAAAGTTGGGCTTGCAAACCATTAATGCGTTCTATCATAGCGACGAACACTGTTGCGTTTTGTTTTTCCTCAGGAGTCAGCGGCAGTCCGAGATAAGTGTTCAGCCAAAAACGCGTTGTGCCGGTGTCGATTTTTGAATTGGCCGGATGAATATTGAGCACTGCAGCCTTCCAAACCGCATTTTTATAATAACTTGTAGAAGGATAACGATCGGCTACAATCGCATACTCCCGAGCGGCTTGTTCATACGATGATGAATCCTCCAGCACAGCAGCTCGGTCCATGTGACTGCGAGCCTGGGTTTCAAGCTTTAAATTGCGGGATTGTGAAGCACAACCTGCGAGGAAAAAACATAAAATTATAACGGGTACATTACGATTTTCCATGAACCGGTCCTTACTCCTGAGGGGATGCGGGTATTTCCGGAACTTGAAATTCCGCAGGCGAGGCCGGCAGTTCAACCGTGAATGTTGAACCGCCGTCAATGGTACTTTCGGCATAAACTTTACCGCCGTGTCCTTCTGTAAATGCCTTGACAAGGGCCAGACCCACTCCGATTCCTCCGATATTCTTTCTCCCTGTGTTGCTGGCTCGATAAAATTTTACAAATATTTTAGGAAGTTCTTCCGGAGTGATCCCGATTCCCGAATCCTGAACTTCTATAAATGCACCCATGGGACACGGGCCTACTTTCACTCTGACTTTCCCATGGTTTCGTGTGTATTTGATTGCGTTACCCAGAAGGTTGTTGACAACGATAGATATTTTTTTTGCATCCACCATTACTTTAGGGGGAGTGAGTGAAGCCAACTCAACGGTTATATTCTTACGTGAAGCAATGAGTTTTGCATCTTCTACAATAGGTTCAATGAGATGGAGCAGATCTGTCCATTCCATGTAGTATTTCATCATACCGGAGTCAATCTTCGCAAGATCAAGATATTGTTTGCTGAAGCTCGACAGTTTTTTGATTCCCCCACGAATGGTGTTAAGCATCTGTATCTGTTCATCATTCAGCAGTCCTGAACTTTGGCTTTTCAGGATGTCGTGTGTAGAAAGCATCACCTGTAAGGGAGTTTGAAGCTCGTGAGAAATCTGCTGCATCATTTGAGTTCTATGCTTATTTATATTCTTGATTTTGACGCTCATGTCATTGACTGCATGGGCAAGCAAGGCCATTTCATCATTGGAAGAAACTTCGACCTGCTCAAAATTACCCCGCGCGATCTGCTCAGTCCCTCGTATAAGGTCATATATCGGACTGGTGATGGTTCGGGTAATCATCAATGCAGCTAAGATAGCCGTCAGCAAGCTCCCGGTAATCAGCAGCAGAGCGATTTTGGCGGAACGGTCTGTCGATGTTTCCATCCTGGACATGGCATTTCCAATGGAAACCTGATTTGCGCTGATA
Organism: uncultured Desulfobacteraceae bacterium; assembly: GCA_964539365.1. Lineage (GTDB taxonomy): Bacteria > Desulfobacterota > Desulfobacteria > Desulfobacterales > UBA11574 > S5133MH16. The sequence goes on from CAZIIV010000221.1 coordinate 2,610, forward strand.
AGGTGATCAAGAGACTTGTATAGGGTTTTCAGGCTGTCAGTCCTCAGGTTGTCACGCACCGGATTGTAGCTGGAATCTTTACTATCTCTCTCGCTGTGCATGCTGGCAACAAATGATTCATGGGCCTGGCGCATGTTCCTGATAAGGGAGCGTTCTATCTCGTTTAATTGAGCCTTTAGTAATGAATTCAAGTATTGATCAAACCGCTGGCTCGATGCAACGAATATAGAAAAATAGGTCTCATCACGGGAGATAAGATATTTCTGGGCATAGCCGTTTTCATCCTGGAGTATGGCATCCAGTTGCTTGGCCAGGTCTACGACCCGCACATCAGAAGTAAGGGTAACTTTAGCCTGATTCGAAACCGTATACAACTCGAATAGAATAAAGGTGCTGGTGATGATCATTATAACGATAACCGCACCAAAACCGAGCATCATTTTTCTGTAAATAGTCAGTTTCATAATGATAGAAACCCAAAGAATCTGTTTTTCATAATAACCGAAAAATACAGAAACAGACTATAAAGAGGTATATTTTCTGTTCAGATATCAGAAATAAACCGGACAGTCAATTTGTAAACACTGATTAAAAAGTAAAAATCCTGGCTCAAAGGACCAGGCTTTTCAAGAGCAGACCTAAGCAAGTACACACGGGTTAATTTCGTAAACGGGAGATCCCGCCTTGGCGACATCAGATAGCGACCTCAGTTTTGGGCTGATCACTCCGCCGGCCTTTAAAAGGGCGATTAAGGTATCTACGCTTTGGTTGATTTTTGTCCCGGCACATGCCTGCCTTATCTGAAAGGCGTTGATAATATTAAAATGAGCAAGTGCGTTCATTTTCTTTAAAAGATCGGGCAGTTGACTCCGGAAGGTTTCATCGGTATCTGAGAAGAGTTCGGTCAATGCAAGGGCCGGATCCCACTGGCTCGTTCGACGTGCTGATGTTACCAGGTGTTTAACCACGTTTGGCAGTTCATAAATCTCACCGGGATCCAACATCAGGACGCGGTCATCCCATTCGCCGCATTTGGATGACCTGACCGGTACACACAGCCGCCACTCCCAGCAAAAGAGCAACACATCTTCCGCGTTGCTTCCGCATATTTCTTCTACTTCTGAAAAGGATATTCTGCCCTTCTCACAGGCATTGTTGATGATCAACGCTGTTTCGGCGGTCAACTCCTCGGTCCCGAGAAAGGCGGTCAGTGCAGTCCGTAATCTTTGCATGGGGGCACCGTCAGGATTATTTCCCCGGGTTTTGTCTATAATATGTGCTTTCTTTGAAATAAATTTGCTCATAAAAACGTCTTTTGTTGGTCTTACGCATAAAACCCGGCTCAATAGGGAGCATTACCGATTTGTTAAAATGGTTTTCACACATTAACTTATTTATTTTTTGAGCGAAAGCCTTGCAATCAGGTGTCAGGTGTCAGGTGTCAGGAATCGCCAGACCTGAAACCTGAACACTGACACCTGAAACCTACAAGTCCCCTGACACCTGAAACCAAAAAATCTTGGATAGCAATTAACAAACTGGTAATGCACCCGCTCAATATCACAATTTAATACATCAAAACTTAGTTTAGCTGCTTATTGATGTCTCGGATGTCTTTTCCAATCGACCATGCTTGCCCGATTTTTTTCCCGATACCATGATAACTTTTCGATGAAGTCGCATATATAATGGGTTTGACCTTTTCTATATCAGGATTTCCATTTGCATCCATTACACTCTCATCCACCTTGACATCAACAATTTCACCTACAAATTGAGTATGTAATCCGATTTCAAATATATGAAGAAGCTTACATTCCAATATAAAAGGAAATTCTTTTATATAGGGTGCGATTACCAAATCACTTTTTATTGGGGTAAGGCCCGTGGCTAAAAATTTATCCGATTTTTTACCGGATGCCGATCCAAAATAATCACATTCCTTAACATACTTTTCAGTAGGAATATTTATGGTATATGCTTTGTGTTCTAAAATATTACCATAGCTGTATGTTGCTTTTCTCAGCGATACGGTAACGCATGGGGGTTCGGAGCAGCAAACCCCTCCCCAGGCAGCGGTCATGGCATTTGGTTTTCCTTTTTTGTCATAGGTTGCAACAACGAGAACCGGAGAGGGATAGATTATTGTTTTTGCACCAATTGACTTTTTCATAATTAATCCTCCAAAAAATTGATATAAGCAACTCTGTATTTTCAAAAAGTT
>CAZIIV010000222.1:0-103 GCA_964539365.1 uncultured Desulfobacteraceae bacterium
TGTTCAACCTTGATTATGTGGCGGCTTCGCGCCACATCAATCCTTAACCGTTAGGGAGCTAGTTTCTTACACTAGAATACAAACAATATCAGGAGAATCAATA
>CAZIIV010000222.1:203-4816 GCA_964539365.1 uncultured Desulfobacteraceae bacterium
TTCAGGACTAGTGATCTAGAATTGCCAACCCGGCGGCAGGTAAGCTTTTACGTTAGGAAGATAAATTTTTATATGCATGAATTAAAAAATAAGCATGTTACAAGGTTGAGATATCCAACTAGTCCAGGGGGTGCTTTGTACTATGTAACAGATCAGGAGGGACTGTGTCAAATGGCAGTCGATTTAGTTGAGTTCCAATATCTACAAAATGGAACTAGACTACCGCCAGAATTAAGAGCAAAAATAGAGAGAGACGTAAGATTTGAGCGGACTATATATAACAGCGAATTAGCTGATCTTGGAGTACCAGAAAAGTTATCCACATTATTCCAACTTTCAAAAAAGTCGGATGTCGAACAATATTGTAGAACTCTGACTATATCTGAGTTTGAACTATTTCTTCTAATTAGAAATTGTCATCTTATTGGTTATTCACATAAATCAAAGTTCCCGGAATATATTCCTGATCACTTAGTCATCACAGATTCTGATACAGCGAAACTAAAAGAAGGAAATATTGGACCAGCATCTAAGAAATTAGGACCGTTATTAGATGAACGTAGGCACATAAACGTCCACATGTTTTGTAATGAATCGGATTGGCATTGTTTCTTTTTTAGCTACGAAGATATTGAGGAAGATGAAAAAAACCACTGGAAACATGGGAGCCATGTTCATTACATCAGCCACTTATGGCCCAACTTTACTAAAGAACAGGTTTGGGAGGCTTTTGAGATTCGAAAAACTAAGTTGTCAAGTAGTTTACATATAAGGTGCGATCCTTATGTGTATCCAAAAATGCAAACCCCAGATGATTATCCTGTATCTACAAATGATTCGCCTGGTTCATTTGCATTTGACCTTTCTTTAACCTCAGATTCTAGCTCATTTCCTATTCCTTCCGCACATTTAGCAACGAGAGGAGTTTGGATAACTACTGTTTCAATACCAAACACTTAGTAAATAAAAAACATTTACTTCCTAACCTCCGCTGCACCTGACCGCCTTCGGCGGCGGCCAGCGGCGATAAAATGTCATTAAATGGCTTCAGCTTCCCAACCGAATATTGCCAGCCCGGCGGCCCATGAGCTTTTACGTTAGGGAGCTAGTTTCTTACACTAGAATACAAACAATATCAGGAGAATCAATATAGCAAATAAGGAGACATTTATGGCAAATATTAATCAACATGTAATCGAAAAGATTAAAGAATATTACCCTAAAGAATACAAAAGTTACCTCAGTCAAAAACACGTTAATATATTACCCAAGTATCTTGGAAAAAATGAGACAGTTACGGCTGTTTTGTTTGGAAAAATCCAAGATTTAATTGGTCACAATAAATGTGGTTTATGGGCAACAGACCGGCGATTATTATTTTTATCAACACACCTATTAGGAGAAGATTTTATTGACTACACGTTTGACAAGATTGAAAGTATGCAAATAAGACCATCTTGGCCACGGTCATTCATACTAAAACTTACAGGCACAAGAAATTTAAATATTGATTTTATTGATACTGATGTTGCTCAACGATTCTCCAACCATTTGCGTGAAAAATTAAATAAACCGCGTAGAGACAATTCTAAATCTTCAAATAGTAGTATTCTTGATGATCTTGAAAAATTGGCAAACCTCCATGGTAAAGGCTCATTAACAGATGAAGAATTTAGAATAGCGAAAAGGAAATTACTTAAAGAGGAAGAATAATTTATTTAAGCACACAAAATAATAAGGACAACTGCTCCCTAACCCTCGCTGTACCTGACCGCCTGCGGCGGTAGCCAGCGGCGATTTTGAGCCATTTTTGGATTCAGGACTAGTGATCTAGAATTGCCAACCCGGCGGCAGGTAAGCTTTTACGTTATCTGGACTCGCATTTTGGGAAGAACCCAGCGAAAAGTGCAAGCACCGAATTGATTGTGGTGGATACAGGAAGGAGTCAAATATGGGTGAACTCTCAAGCCGGGATTTCTTCCGCATAGTTGCTGTCTCCGTTGCTATCGTAATCGGCCTACAACACACGTTTTATGCGTTGTCGGGAGGCGTTCATCAACAGCCGCTGATAGCAGTAGCCCTCACTCTGGTGGCTTTGGCTGGTGGAGTGCTGTTCCTGCTGGCACTCCGGGGCTATCAATGGCCGGCCTGGATTGGCTTGGTGTTCATTTGGATCCCGCTTGTTGTGACATATCCTGTGCCGTTCCTTAGTATCGGTGGGCTTCTCTATGTTCTACTCGTAGTTTTGGCGACTGTGGCCTTCATCGTGTCTCTGCTCCTGCCAAATCGCCGGCTGGAGGGGCCCTCCGAAAGCAGTAGCTGAACAAAGTTTGGGTGGTATGTGAGAAACGCAGATCTCAACCAATGGGAACATGATGCGAGTCCAGATAACATTGGAGCTGACCCGCCGCGCGGAGCGCGGTCGGGTCAAGCGACTTGTTATCGAGCCGCATTAGACAAGCATAGGATTAACTACTTATGAAGAAAAGACGAGCAACGCCAAAGGAACTGAGCAAGAAAGCACGCAAGGGCTTCCGCGGCTATCCGGTTGCTACCGTCGCGTTCTACGGACCTACAGACGAATTTGCGTCCAAGGCAGTAGTTGGTATCATTCTGCATGAAGGCGGCGAGGCTGAATTTCTAGAGCGATGGTTCTGCGATGAAATTGATATCCGGTTGCATCGGCCGACCGTCCGAGAGATTGTGGAGTTCATTAGCATGCACAATGCGAAGTCGGTCGTCATGCCAGATAGGATCATTGGCTGTCCACATGAGGAGGGGATCGATTATCCAGAGGGAGAAGCGTGTCCGGATTGTCCGTTCTGGGAAGGCCGGGATAGATGGACTGGGGAGCTGATCTCTTAGGATTAGGCTCGATAACAATTCGCTGGAGCGGACCGGTGATGCTGGGGGGTTAAGCCATCGATGTGTACTGTGGGCCAAGGGGCTGAGCCGCCGGCGTTGAAATCCCCGGCCGCTCAGCTCAAAGCCGTTATACAGCTTTCACCGTAAAAGGATTCAATTATCATGGAACAAAGTAAGAAAAATAAGACAAAAATTTTGATTAAACAGCTTGCTGATATTTTGAAATCAGAAGTGGATAAGGCAATTTCGGAAGAGAAATTAACTTCAAAGGATCAATTGTTTTATCGTACAAAGATTAATGGTTTCAAATATACTTACGAAGGTCCGGAAATTAGCTCCCAGTCCAATCAGTTTATTGAAAAACAAGATTGGCATACTGGATATCTTGCAACTATTCTACAATCTGTTAAAGAATCAGATATCTTTAGTTCCCTGATTGATAATTTAAATAATGATCCCGGCGTAGAAGAAACCTCAAAATTAAAAATTACAGGTGAACTTATTAACTTCACAAATGAATTAGTCGAGTGCTACTTGCCAGATTCGGATTTTACCGATGATGATGTAAATGATCTATTATCAATATTTGTAAAGAAAATATATTCTGAGCCTTTGAACTTTTTTGCTGAAATCAAATTAACAAAAATTATCATATTAACATCTAAACTTGAATTTACAGTGCCTGGTGTTGAAAACATATCTCTAAGGCAAATTACATCCAAAGATCTTGAAGAAGAATTTATTGCTGCAAGATTTTCTTTTGGTGATGTAGAACCATATGTTAATAGAAGGATTGGAGGTTATGGATTACCCTCAGCAATATTAGAAATTGAAACAGTAGCAAGAAAACCTGAAGACCTAATCAAAGATATAAAACAATCAGTGGCTATTTTACGCTTATTCGGAACTGCCGGGATTGATATTATGTCCCATAAAATTTTCACTGATCCTCATGTCCGACATAGAAGTTTTGGGAGTTTGAGCTCGACACTTATGGGAGCTGACAGGTATTTAAAAGCATTTGGAGATTATAAAGTCACTGAGAAAAATGCAAATAAATTAATCCTGTTCTGGAAAGAACTATCTCCCAAACTTCCAGGTAAACTATTTCGCGGATATGAGCTTAGAAAGAATTCTCTCGCAATTGCATATGAAAGATATTCAGATGCCTTATTGCTGCCTTTTGAACCAAGGATATCTAATGCTGTTATGGGTTTAGAAGCACTTCTGTTGCCAGAGAGTTTTGTTGGTGAATTGAGTTTTAGGTTAAGAACGTTTTCCTCTAAATTGCTTGGTCTATTAGGTTATGAGCCGATAGAAATTAGACAAATTGTGAAGAAGGCTTATAACCTCAGATCGTCTTATGTTCACGGTGGTTATATAAAGGAAAAAGACAAGAAAAAAATAATACGTGATTTCTCAAGTCTAAATAATTTTTCGAAAAAAACGCTTGACATTCTTCGCGTGATAATGCTTTCTATGTTAATGGTAGACAGGAAAAAAGGAGATTTTATTGAACTTATTAAGTCATCATTAATTTCCTCCAAAAAGGATGAGGAATTGTCAAATATACTTAAGTCTACAAAAAGGATCCTCGAATAAAACACACATTACTATAAATCGGTAGCATATAGCTGTATAACCCCCGCTCCACCTGACCGCCTGCGGCGGAGGAAAGCGGCGGCAAAATGCAAATTAATGGCTTCAGTTAAACAACCGAAACATACCAACCCGGCGGCAGGTGAGCT
>CAZIIV010000223.1:0-4795 GCA_964539365.1 uncultured Desulfobacteraceae bacterium
TTTTTGCCATTCTTTCTGTTTGCCTTTTCCTTTGTATCCATTATCAGCAAGTGCCTGCGTGGTTATAAGCATGAAAAAGCCGAGTAAAAGAACAGTTGTGGCCGTGAGCACAAATATCGAAAGTTTTGAATTCTTTTCTCTCATGTTAATATCTCCAAATTAAGTGTTTTCTAACTTAGTCGATTATAAGATGCCTTATGCTTTTTATTTGAGTCCGGCTGTTCAATTTTCAGACAATGCCCTGCGATGTTTTCCAGTTTTGTCTATTTTACCGCGATGGGCAGGGTGATGCAATCTAAACATTTTCAGCTTGCTGACCTGGTCCGCAGTTAACAGCTTTGCAACTGCCAGCCGAGATTCAATTCTGTGAACAAACAGTTTACCTTTCAGATCTGAAATCTTCTGGGCGACTTCAAGAACTTTCGCTTCGTCCACGGACTCGGCGGCAAACAGTTTTTTCAATTCAAGATGACGAGCGTCGAGTTTGGATTTCAATTCCAGACACTTTTCACGATGGGCAAAATCCGCTTTCTTGAGTCCCTGGACCTGCTTGTCGGTAAGTCCCAGTTCCTGAACCATTTTCGCATTTTGCCAGATCCCCAAAGGCGACATATGATGCTTTTTCATACCAAATCCCTTTTCATGCCTGCACTGGCCCTGCGTAAACGCTCCCGCAAAACTAGGGATGACAAATACCGTGACCAAAAGAACCATTGCGCCGGTAAGGAGTTTTTGCCTAAGTTTCGAATTCATGATGGACCTCCTTTTTTGAGATTGTTTGTTTTCAAGGAATATTTCCTCGATGTTGGTTCTAATATAAGGGGTAAATGTAAAGAACTTATGTTGATTCCAGGACAAAATTGTAAATGTTTTGTAAAGGATATCGCACTGAGGTCATGAATCATAATGGAAGATCAGCAAAACTTTTACTGGAAATTGGGAAAGTTAAACCGGATGTTATTGTTATGGACCCGGATCTGTATGTTAAGATTGATGGGATTGAGACTTCACGTATGATACGGAATTTGTTTGGAGTTCAGGTGATGTATGTTTAAATTATGAGTCAAACAACAAAATATTGAGCCAACGCCGTATTTTCCAGAAAAGCTATAAACAGTCAAATTCTATCTCAAGTCAGTCAGACATATCCCAGGTTTTTGAGATGGGTAATTTTTTAGTTCCTCGTCAGCTTGATGTACTTCGGAGACAATCTCTGATCTCCCATCCAACACGGTTATGATATCTTCCATATCACGGCTCATTAAATAATCACTTTCTCCACGGGATTCAAAGGCCTCAAGTTTTGTTGCAAAAAAATAGGGGGCCGGCAACAGACGAATTCTTTTTCCCGATGGGAGAGTAGTCCATTCAGATGCCTCGTATGCGAGAGTGAACCAACGATTCCCAAAACCCAAAATCTCAGGATCGGTAGGCATGACATCCAAGATAACATCATAGGTTTTCCAACGGCAAATGGGAGCATCTTCACTTGTATCCTCAACGAATCCCAACTGGCGAAGCTGTTCAGATAACCAATGGTATTCGACCAAGGTAGCAACCTCAACAAGCACATCCACATCAATGGTGGCTCGTACGGGTGATGCAGCTGGATCGGTTAATAGTAGACCGGTAGCGCAACCACCGACAAAAACCATCTCTTCGGTCAGTGTTCTCAGTCGCTCAGCGGCGGCTTCTAGAATTTGAATATTAGGGTTTGTTATCATCGTAATCTTGAAGGCGCTTAGATATCTCTTTTATCGCTATTTCACGTTCTCGTGTACGCCCTCCGCGAATGGCATCTGTTAAAACTAGAAGTTCGTATAATTGACGGTCCTGCCTAGCTGCCTTAGGTACTGATTTGTACAAAGGTGAGAATGATTGCCCCCGTACATCTCCTTCAGGATCCGGCCATACTGGGGGAGGATCATTAGACCGCACCAGTATCTGGGACAATGGGGGACCGGCATGGAGCGTCGGCATGCCACGTGTAATTTCACCTCGGTCAGGAACATAGACATAGCGAAGACCGTGAACAACAAACTCCTCCAAGCTGCGGACAGCGGGTGTCACACGATCAATGATTTTGACGGCCAAATTGGCTGCCATGGCCCGACGGATACCGGCATGAACCTCGGAAGGACTCATGAACAAATCCACCGACAAGGTCGAAAACGACCAATCTGCTTTCTTGATGGCAACTAATTTGAGAAGAATCATCACATCTTGAGGTTTCAGTATCATAATTGGCTCCATTTGTTATTCGAGATTCGCGAATAGCGAATGAAGTATGCAAAAAAAGGGACAACTTGTCAAGAATAAATGTCAGACTTATTGCAGGTTTTTTGCCCGCTTGATACTCTGAAGTTCTGGAAAGATATCTTCATTGCATAATTTCCATGGCGATCAGGCACGCAAGGTCATCACCCCGCAAGTGTTATTTCTCATCCATGGTATCCTTTGATCCATCACATTTTTAAAACAATTTGATTTACCAACAACCTTGACAAATTTATTTAATTTTGAAATATAAGCCAATAATTCCAGATTAAACAAACAAAGGGAGAGTATATGTGAATATATTAAGCCCCATTTCTCAGGATAGAGAGGTGGGGTTTTGTATTTGGCTGATACCGATTAGATATATCAGGTTTACCAATTTGTGTGCTCTTGGCAAGATATTACAAGAAATGGACAGGGTATATATTCTTGTAATTCAACATTACAATATGCAATCATTCTCAGAGGCTTCGGAGGGCACGAAGGCTTAAAGTATTGGAGAACTTGGCACCTTCATAATGGCCTCATCCGTAGACAAACATAAAATGTTTCTGGCCAATTTTTCTTTACTTCTTTTGGCTGAAAACGAAGTTGGATGAGCAAAAACCTTGATAAGACAATAGCAACAGGCACTCCCTGAAAATTAACTACGATTACATCTTGCTTCTGCTATACTACTCAAAAGATGATAGCCCGGAGGCCTCATCAACAGCAGATCATCCATTACAACCGGGTGAATGTTATCCCTCGAAATATACCAAGAAAAGGCTTAGGCGGACCCTGATAATAAGGAAGGGATATCCGAAGGGATAATATCGAATTGTTATAGGGATTTGTCTGCTTAACTTGACCTATGAAGCTGGAAATTTTTCCGTCAGTGGCCAAAGCTTTCTTGTCTGCCCATGGATAGAGATATGTATATGTTGGAATCCCAATCCCGTATAATTTTTGCATACGCAGATGATCATCAAGTCCCAAGTCGCTCGTTTCGAGTTCAACTTCTATGATATATTCTCCAGGTGGTATTTTCCCATCGAAGTAAATTCGTACAGAGTCACGGTCTCCTTTCAGAAGCACTTCATCACGCTGGTATGCGTCGGAAAGGCCATACTCATATCCACCATCTTTCTCGCTTAATAACACCCCCTCTATAGCCAATGATCTCGAGTTGAATCTTGGGGTAAACCGAACGCCTGCTTCCCAATTTAAGCTTATTGCTGACCCAGAGGATGGAACAGTTTCAGGACCGCCTGTTATCACCTTGCCGGTCGAGCTTTGGGTGGTCAGTTTCTGTGAAGCCATACCCATGGTGCTGGCAAACTGTTTCAGCTGCGGCGCAGTCCGTGGATTCTTAAGCAAGATATTTACCAATTCTCCTCGATTTAGGGGTATTACTGGTCGCCGCGCTGAAACAGGTGGAATTTTTAAGTTGATGTCTTTCTCCTTGCCAGCTGATTGGGCTGGCTTGCTACCCGCCTGTTGAGGGCCAGGAGTACCCGTCGATGGTTTCGGGGGAATTTCTATATCCCCTGTCATAGGTTTCATTGGTGTAAGCGGTCGACCCTGAGTAGCTCCTGCCTTCTTAACTCCCGAAATACAGCCTGCCGAAGGTTTGGCCTCCGGTACGGCATCCTTCAGCCAGCAGCGTGCCTTTTGCCCCTGCAGGCCCGGCTTGACATAGGTGAATGCCTTGCAGCGGGGATCATTCTGACAGGCTTGCAGGCAGAAATCCATGTCCGGTTGCTCGAGGTCAAAGTTCCGGTAATTGTTGCCGGGTCGATCCGTGTCACCTTCAATTTTTTCGAAAAGATCAAAACGGGGTTCAGAGGAAATCGCTTCGCCTATTTGTGGCGTAGTTTCGGGACCGGTATCGGCACCCTTCATCTCGGGAGCCTTTTGTGGCGTAATCACTTTAGCCTCATGAGGCGCCATCTTCCACACCTTATCACCTCCCCCTTGGGCAATCAGGAAAGATACTTTTTCGTTTAAATTGCCCAGGCTTCGAACCAGCTTGTGGCTCATACCCGGCTCAAGAGTAAATGGTATACTTTTTCCGACAAGATCATTGTGTTCGAAAATGATGACCTGATTAGGAGCAATCTCCTGTCCGAAAACCGGACCCACAAAAATCAGCAGCAATACCGCAACAAAACACTTTTTCATGACGCACCTCCCGAATACTGAATTGATAAGAATTGGCTCATTGAAAACGGACGGATTGAAGGATTATGATTGTGTATGGAAGTCATACAAACCTCAACATATGGAAGCCTGCTCGGTTGGGGTGAAAATTAGAGTTTTTATACCAAAGACGAGCCGGGGGTGTCAATTGGTATCTTTTTGCTAATCTTGACCCAATCTAATAAAATTATAACTATTTATGAAAATTCCTTTTTGATCCTTCATCGGGACGGCCGGTAAAAATGGGATTTGATCAGCAGTCATCCATGGATGAAAGGAGACATGAATTCAAAATGAAATACGGAGCATCAATGCAAGGCGGCAGTTTCACGTATTA
>CAZIIV010000224.1:0-3564 GCA_964539365.1 uncultured Desulfobacteraceae bacterium
TGAATTGAGGGGTATTGCCATGCAAATTAAAGATATTTTCAAAAAAAACATTTCCCGTCCCATTAACGGCGTGGTCAAAGCGGACCAGCTCAATGAATCGGTAATCTGGCAGGAACTGGATGAATATGTCATTACCCGGGAGTTAGACCAGCATTTCAGAAAATTTTTGTCTGTTTATTTAGCTGCGTTGGATATACCGATTGATCCTGCAGTCAGCGGTCGTATGGGCGTTTGGGTCTCCGGCTTTTTTGGGTCGGGCAAATCCCATTTTATTAAAATATTGTCATATCTTCTTGGCAACCATGTAGCGCATGACCCCGAGTCCGGAACCGAAAAAAAAGCCATCGATTTTTTTAAAGACAAAATTTCAGATCCTATGCTTTTGGCCGATCTTAAGCGGGCGGGCAGCCATGATACTGATGTGATTCTTTTTAATATTGACAGCCGAGCAGACGCGAGCGACGGCAGAGCATCCCTTCTTTCCGTGTTTTGGCGTGTGTTTAATGAAACATTGGGGTATTGCAGCCAATCGCTTCATCTGGCGGAACTGGAACGCTATCTGGATAAAAAAGGCAAGTACGAATCTTTTAAAAACGAGTTTAAGAAAATTTATGGATCAGACTGGGAAAATGAACGCGATGCCTACAGCTTTCTCCAGGATGAAATTGCAGCAGCACTATCCACCGTACTGGGTAAAAGCATAGAAGCGGCCCAGGAATATTTAGATAACACTGAGAATAATCTGATCGTTTCGGTTGAAAATTTTGCCAAGCGGGTCAAGGAGTATCTGGATTCAAAATCTCCAAAACACAAAATCGTTTTTCTTGTGGATGAAATCGGGCAGTTTATTGGAAGCGATACCCACCTGATGCTCAACCTTCAGACGCTTGTGGAAGACCTGGGCCGGTTCTGCGAAGGCAGGGCTTGGGTTATCGTAACCTCTCAGGAAGATATTGATGCGGTGCTGGGTGATATCAAGGCATCAAAAGCCCAGGATTTTTCAAAAATTCAGGGGCGCTTCAACACCCGTCTTTCGCTTTCAGGTGCCAATACGGATGAAGTGATACAGGTCCGCCTGCTGGAAAAAAATGACGCCGCCAAACCGCAGCTTGACCGGATATTTGATAAAAAAGGCGATATCATTAAAAACCAGCTCAGTTTTTCAAGCGACAGCAGCACGTTGAAAAATTATGCATCTGCCGGTGATTTTATCTGCAATTATCCATTTGCGCCATTTCATTTTCAACTGGTCCAGAAAATATTTGAGTCCATCCGAAAAGCGGGCGCCACCGGGCTTCATCTGAGCCGGGGGGAACGTTCCATGCTGGATGCGTTTCAATCAGCAGCAAACAGCATTAAATCCAAAGACATCGGCGCCCTGGTTCCGTTATATGAATTTTATCCCTGCATCGAAAGTTTTCTGGACACATCGGTAAAACGCAGTATTGAACAGGCCAAAGACAATGCCGGTCTTGAGACCCCGTTTGATGTTCAGATCCTTCAGGCCCTCTTTCTGATCCGGTATGTGGATATCATCAGGCCCAATGTGGAAAATCTGGTCACTCTCTGCATCGACCAGGTGGATGCGGACCGGATCGAGCTTAAACGTAACATCGAAGGCGCATTGCAGCGTCTTGAAAAGGAGACCCTGATCAACCGCAACGGTGATCTGTATTTTTTCCTGACCAATGAAGAGCGGGAGGTTTCCAGGGAAATTAAAAACGTCGAAATATCATCTTCCGCTGAGACAGAGCTGTTGGGCGACATCATTTTTGACGATATTTTAAAGGCCAGGACCAAACATCGCTATGCGGATTACAATCGGGATTATGTGTTTAACCGGATTTGTGACGGCAGGTTCCGGGGCAAGGAGCTTCAGGGCGAACTGGGCCTTGAAATCATCAGCCCGCTTCATGACGATTATGATCTGTTTATTCCCGCGAAATGCATTTTACACAGCGCCAATCAGGACGGAAATCTGATCATCAAAATCGATGACGACCCGGATCTTACCAAAGAACTCCGTTTGGCTTTGCAGGTGGATAAATATGTCCGGGATAAAAACGATGCCGCCGCATCATCCAATTTTAAACAGATCCTGCGTGCGCGGGCAGACGAGAACCGGGAACGCAGGTCCAGGCTCATCGACGGGGTGGACAACCTCCTGTCACGGGCTGAGTTCTATGCCATGGGCAAGCGCCTGGATGATATTGAGGGCCAGACCACTTTAAAGTCCATTACGGATGGCCTTGACTATCTGGTGAAAAACATATTCAGCAAGTTCAATTATCTGACATCAGTTTCAAGCGATCCCATAAACGAGATCAAACAGATTCTTCAATCCGATGACGTTGCTCAGCACCAGTTATCACTGTCGTTAAAAGAGGAAGAACCCGATGACATCAAGGAGGTAATGGGATATATCAAAATGAAAATCTCCATTAACCATCCGGTGATCGTGGATGAACTGGTCAAGCATTTTTCCAAACGGCCCTATGGGTGGGGAGAGTTCCAGGTGGTGGTCCTGATCGCAAAAATGTTCATGGCCGGGACCATCAGCCTGGTTATCGAAGCGTCAAAAGTCAAACCCAGGGATGCCTTCGCGCCGCTTTCCAAAACGCATCAATGGAAAAACATCAAGATCATCGAAACCCCCATTATTGATAAAAAGGCGCTGGATACTGCCAAAACGCTTGCAAAGGACCTGTTTGCGTCCATTCCGCCGGAAGGTCAGGACAAGCTCAGTCGGTTTATTATTGAAGGGTTGTCCAAATGGATTCAAACCCTTGAAAAATACAAGCCGCTGGCAGACACCGGCAATTGCCCCGGCAAAAAAGAAATCGATGCCTGTTTAGATGTTTCCGGCAAAATCACCAGAATCCATGACTCGTTTGAAGTCATCAAGGCATTTAACACCAAAAAAGATGAGTTGAAAGATGCCGCGGACGATCTTCATACCTTAACCGATTTCTACAGCAATCAGCGAAACACCTGGGAAAAGCTCAGAGCCGCCATGAGATCATTTATGCCCAACAAGTCCGCTCTGGATAAAAACCCGGAGGCGGAGCGGGTGCTCAAAAGAATGCTGGAAATCGCCGGTGCCGCCAGTCCATATCACATGCTCAAAGAGGTGGAGGGATTAATTTCAACGGTTGAAAACATCAACAGCGAACTGCTCAAAAAAAACAGGAACACGGCAGAAAGCGAGATGGATCTAATCATCGGTCAATTGACGTCTCAACTGGATCATCACAAGGCGTCGGACGATTTCAAGAATGAAATTCTCTATCCGATCCAGCAGATCAAAAAAAAGATTCAGGTTCAGTTCAGCATCCCGGAAATATCCTATAAAGTATCCGAATTGAAAGAGACATATGAAGAAGCGTTGATAAAAATTGATGAAAAATTCAAACCATCGGGGCCAGGGGATGGTGTTACCAAAAAACTAAAAACAATTAAACCGGCATCTCTGGCCCAATCCGTATATATAGAAACCGAACCTGAAGCAGATGATTACGTGAATAAATTACGGGCAGAACTTATGGCAGCCATAAAAGACAATTT
>CAZIIV010000224.1:3664-4763 GCA_964539365.1 uncultured Desulfobacteraceae bacterium
CCTGCGCCATCCAGGCCCGCCGGGATTTCATCAAGGCGGTCACCGAAAGAGCCAATTTTTACGGCGTGTTTGGTGATACTCATATCGAACCGATTCAAATCAAGGGGGATGTGGCGATTATCGGGGACCGTGCGTTTACAAAAAAAGAAGGAGAACTCAGGGAAAAACTGGTCAGCCGGATCAAAAGAGACGGATTTGAGATGACCATGCGGGCCTCTGCCTATACCTGGTTTAACCGGTTTGTAGCGCTGCGGTATATGGAGCTTCATGATTATCTGGAGCATGGCGTTCGTGTGCTGAGCAATCCTTCCGGGTCCGATACACCTCAAATACTGGAGTATGTTTCGGACATCGAGTTCCAGGGTCTTAATAAAAACAAGGCGGTTGAACTGAAACTGGCCGGTAATAAGGATAACGAATTGTATCGCCTTCTGATCATCGCCCAGTGCAATGCCCTGCACCAGACCATGCCCTTTCTGTTTGATGAGATCGACAGTGAAACAGAGCTTCTGCTTCCCGACAACCTGCTCTATTCGGATTCGCCGGTCCGCAAACTCGTTGCCGGGATTGACGAGGCCTGCTGGAAGGATGTGGAGATCATCGGCTGGATCTACCAGTTTTATATTTCCGAACGTAAAGATCAGGTCATCGGCAAGGTGGTGAAAAGCGAGGACATCCCCGCCGCCACCCAGCTTTTTACGCCCAACTGGATCGTCAAGTATATGGTTCAGAATACTCTTGGCCGGATGTGGCTGGCAACCTACCCGGATTCGCCCTTGAAAAACAAAATGGAGTATTACATTGAACCGGCCAGGCAGGAAGCCGAAGTTCAAAAACAGATCGATGCCATTACTCCCAAATCGCTCAATCCCGAAGACATCACCTTTCTGGACCCGGCCTGCGGATCGGGCCACATCCTGGTGGAAGCCTATGCCATATTCAAAGAGATCTATCTTGAGCGGGGATACCGCACAAAGGATATCCCCAGGCTGATCCTGGAAAAGAACTTATACGGCCTGGATATTTGCGACCGGGCCGCCCAGCTTGCCGGTTTTGCAGTACTGATGCGGGCCAGGCAGGATGACCGCAAAATCCTGAA
>CAZIIV010000225.1:0-4732 GCA_964539365.1 uncultured Desulfobacteraceae bacterium
GGTGGTCGGACGAGGCTTTCTATCAGTTTAAATGGAGAATCAAAAGACTGACCGGTCGAAGTTGGTTCGTGTCCATGGAATACCGAATGAAGAAGCTTGCGCAATAGCTCCGGGGCTGGATGAACTATTTCGGAATATCGGAGTATTATCGCCCGATACCTGAAATCGACCACTGGCTCCGGCGGCGGGTGCGCATGTGCTATTGGAAACAATGGCGATATGTCCGAACCCGTGTTCGTAACCTTCTTAAAATGGGTACCCATCCGAACGTCGCCATTCCCATGAGCTTTTCTCGTAAAGGCCCTTGGAAATGTGCCCGGACGTTAGCCACGCAAACCGGTATGACCAATCAATGGCTTAAGGATCAAGGTCTGCTATTTGTCAAAGAACTGTGGGTGAACATTTATCGGCCACAGGCGGATTCATTACCCGACTAACTTGTCACGCCAAAGCCCATATGGGCGACGGCGGACGGTTCGGTGATTTAAGTGAAACGCGCAGTGCGGACCCGCTTGCTGCGTGTTGTGGGGGCCGGGGGAGAAAAACCCCCGGCTACCCGATTAGCTTTTTTCCAATTTTCTGCATATCATTCAGCTGATACTTGGAGATCGTTCTCTCTATAACCAAAAAGTCCCATGAGTTCACGACTTCGCCTTACTATAGCGTTAGAATTCAGCTTAGTTTCGACAAAGAAATTCGAACCAGCAATCTGGACTGGTTGGCTTAACTCATTTGGCTGTTGACTAAAATATGACATTCGGGAACCACGGAGAGAAAGACAACGGGAAAATTCAGGGCTGTGCCGTCGATACATTTCTTCTGAAACAAAAACAAGTAATTCTTTCCATGTACGTGGATGATGAGTTTTACCAAGTAACTGGAAACTTTTGATCCGTCTATTTATGTAACTGCCTTCAGGGTAAGTTACAGGCTTTGGCTTGAGAACATTGACAGGAACTGGCTTCATCGGGGGAGATGGGTCTTCTGGTTTTGAAACTATTGATCTCTGTATATCGATTATAAACTTCTCGACATCTTCGATTTCAGGCCTGAAACCTGATATTTTCTCGGTTGTTTCGATAAGAATTTCAACAAGGAGATCGTCAGGATCATTTAGGATTTTATACCACGCTTTTGGCAAAGCATCCCGCAATATGTTTCTCTTTTGGCGTCCTTTGTAAAGATGTTCAGATTTTGTAAGTGCATCTCCAGACGCAACATTCTCCCTTGAAAGCAAATCAACAAGCCTTTCCGCTATGGCACTTTGCTCTTGCTGCAAAAAGTCTGCGGTGAAAAACCGCCTTTGCTCCCAACTGCCTTCATTCAATGGGAGGTAAAACCACCATGTAATGCCATTTGTTAATATCGCTTGCTTCACGCCCTCTCTGAATGAATAGTTAAGAAGCTGCTCTTGATGGCTTTCCAGGTTTTCATTAGGCCGTTTAACCTCGATAAATACTTTATTTGTTCCATTTATTCGTAGGGAAAAATCGACTCTTTTTGATTCAACGCTATATTCTGGCTTGACCTCATTAACGTCGAATGGATTCCAACCCAACAAAGATAACAGCCGCAACACAACACCGGACTTAATTGAGGCCTCGTCTGATATTATAATTGATCTATTGCTGCGGATTTCATTGATCATGGATACAAGCTTATCTTTCATCTTGTCCTCATATGATAAATTTCTTGGAAAGCTAACGCCCCGCTTCACAGGCCGCAAAAGGTAAGCGGTCTGTGATCGAAGCACTTAAAATGATGGAGTCGCAATTGCCAAGGCCGCCCGCCTTTTGCGGTCCTTTGTGCAAGCGGTTGTTAGCTGATGTTAGGTGGATGTAGCGCCAATCCACCATTTTTCAAGATGTTCTTCTATTGAATTCGATAGCGCTTCAATGACATTTTTTCCTGTAACTGGGACAATCAAAATATCACCTTGGGAACTTCTTAGATCTTCCTTAGTAAATGTTTCGGCAAATCCATTCCACGAAACGAAAAACCCAATTTTTGCTCGACCCTTACGGTTGGCAATTTTTTCTTTAAAAATAACCAATTCGTTTTTACCGCATTTTCCTGACCAGTTTTTACACTCTACCAAAATAAGCGAGGACTCTTTTTGCCATATCGGTGATGCGGATTTGTTTAAAATCACCAAATCAATTTCCTCAGTTTCTGTTTTCAATCTTTCAATTACTTCAAATCCTTTGACAAAACTGAATAATTTGTGCATCAGTTCTTCAAGCAATCTACCCTTAATATTCGAATTTGTTTCATTCTCAACACGTTCGATAAGTTCGGGAAAATCGAGAGATTTAAAAGATGAATATTCATTTGCAATTTCGTTTACAATCGCCCCAATTCTATTCTGGACACTATGAAGAATCCTATCTTTCCAAATTGAAAAATCGACCCCGAAATCATATGCTTGATTTAGAGTTTTAATTTCATCAGGGATGATAATAGAATAATATAAGTGACACCAATCACCTTCATCGTCGAATTCAATTCCTCCTTCGATATTTTTTTCTTCTTTTTGTCTAAACTCAACGAGTCGTTTTATAAGGTCCATATGGTGAGCCATACCTAATGGGGCTGTCCACCATTTGCGATACCAGTCATGGGCCATATTAAGATACAATTTGCCGTTCTGTTTTTTGAATGTGCCTTCAAGCTCAATGAGGCGAATGCCTTTTCCATCAAGTTCAGAAATTTCGATTTCAACATTTTCTGGTATATCAGACACCAGAACGCCTTCAGTTTCGGAAGGACGTAAATGTGCCGGTTCATCTGAATGAATGAACTGGTTAAAATGTTCTTGTAGTTCTTTTTTGTCCATTTTGTTTCAGTATCTCAAATAGCTAACGCTTCGCATAACCGGCTGGCAATGAAGCGCAGCGAAATTGCCAGTCCGAGTTAATTTGCCTTGTTATGTGATTTTGCTTCATGGAATTCATCCCAAGGATAACCTTGCTGTCTTATCCACAAAAGGTCACCGTTTCTGCCATATCTAAGATAAGTTACGAGACCCATTTTTTCTGGATCGATTTCGATTGATTTTCCTTGCCATTTTCTTAAGTAGTATCTGCCTATTGTAAAACTCACAAAATCGGCCAATTCTAAACCGGGCGATGACGCTGGAGGCACAAACTTTGGTTCCGGGATTTCAATCCCTTTTGCCAAGAACCCGTATAGCAGTGAGTATTGATTTCCAAAAAACGCATCTCGCGCCCAACCATGTATCGTTACATTGGCTTCCGAATCTTTTTCAGAATCAAAAATAATATTCGGTTGAGCATTCTTAGTTGTCCATTCGTCTATTGCAACTAAAATAAGAAATATGTATGCTTCATCTCGAAGTCGTTTTCTATCTGCGCTATTTTGTTTGATTTCATTATCATAAACGACAGCAATATTATAGATAAATGGCTTACTTTGTTTGATGAGTCCCATGAGGTTGTCGGCAAATATAGCCACATCCTTTATGGCCAATCTGCTATAAACCGAGTGCTTTTTTCTGTTACTTCCTGACCATAAATCCTTCATGTGTATCTTCCAACTCTCGACAGGGATAGAGGGTATCAGATTTTGTTTTAAACAATTGACCTCTTTTTCAAGCTCTGGCAATAGACTTCGGTCTGCGCCTACAAGTGAATAGATAGATACTGTCTTGCCCTCATAGGCCCTTTCTGCGTCATCTCCAAATAGAAATCCTTTTGTGCGCATCTTAGAGATCGGTACGTCTATCACTACCTCTGCTGTACATTTTGGACACTTTTGTGACACCTGCTGCAGGATCCACCGCGCAGGACCTGTGTATTTGACACCCTTTCTTTCAAATTTCGGCTTAACGGGTGCCATTGATAGATCATGCTTTGTAAACCAATCAGGCCGGAACACTGTGTTGCAAAATGGGCAGCTTACCGATATTTGATTGAGATTTTCCGGAAGGTACCTCAAGGTGGCAGATAAGCGGTCAAATTCACGTTGTTGTCGCTTAGTTTTCTCGTGCTTTATCAAGAATGTTTTGGGTTTTCGTTTCTTTTCCATTAGCATAGCTTTTTCACATAATCGCGGTGCTTGACGTAGTCAGCATGTCTTTCTTTCTTATTCGTCGTCATCGTCTGGCAATTCATTACGAAGAAAATCTTTAAGTTCTTTTAACGCCTCACCGACCCCCGTGGCCGATGCAAGACTACCTAGGAATGGGTTGATTCTGTCGATCCATTTCTTAAATGGACGTCTAAAGGAACTCAGGAGGCGCTGCGCTAAACCTTCTCGAACTTCGGCGTTAGCTTGGGTTACATGCCGTTCTTTGTTATCTAATTGAACTCCATACAATCCTACTCGTTGGAAATCTTCTTTAGGTGTCTTGTTTATCAAGTCGGTTGGGGAAATTTCCCCCGAATTGCTCCTATTCCTGATAAAATCGTCTAGGTATTCATTTATTGCTGATCTTATTTGGTCCTCGTTATCACGAAACAGGACATCAGCATTCTGTTCAATCAACTCTATCGTATCGATAGTGTCGTAAAACATACTCATTACTCTTTTTTGCACATCCGTTAGCTCATTATCTGATAATAGAGCCATTTTCGATCTCCTTTTGGTGGGAAAACATAACGCCACGGTTCACTGGTTGCAATGTAGCGCAGCGGAATTGCAATCCATGTGAAACCGTTTGTTGTGTGCCGGGCATGGCCCGGCTGCTAAATGGTGCTGTCTGACATTATGA
>CAZIIV010000226.1:0-4721 GCA_964539365.1 uncultured Desulfobacteraceae bacterium
GCGAAGCATTATTTAACAGGGTAAATTTTTTGGGATTTGTTATTTGGAATTTCAACTAACGCAACTGCTTTGTGAACGGCTAATTATCGTTTGACCACCATGGCCACGGCTTCACCGCCGCCAAGACACAGGGAAGCAACCCCGATTTTTTTGTCCTGTTTCACCATTTCATGTAACAGCGTAACAAGTACCCGGCATCCGCTGGCGCCGATGGGATGCCCCAGTGCAACGCTTCCTCCGTTTACGTTGACCTTCGAAGGATCCAGGCCCAGTTCCCGCAGCACCGCCACGGTCGAACCGCTGAACGCTTCATTAATTTCGAAAAGGTCCACGTCGTTCATGGAAATGCCTTCTTTTTTCAAACACTTTGGGATGGCCCAGATCGGCGCCGCCAGGAGGTCTTTCAAGTCGACACCGTATGCCGCCTGGGCGCCGATGGTGGCTATGATGGTGCACCCCATTTTTTCTGCTCTGTCTTTGGACATGACGACCACCGCCGCCGCACCGTCACTGACGATGGATGCATTGCCCGCAGTTCCTTTTCCATCCTTTTGAAACACGGGCTTCATCTTTGAAAGGATTTCCAATGGGGTTTCCCGGGGACATTCATCCTGATCAAAGACCACAGGGTCGCCCTTTCTCCGGGGGATGGTAACCGGAACAATTTCATCTTTGAACCTGCCGGAGCTTATGGCTTCAAGGGTGCGGCGATAAGATTCGGCGGCATAATGGTCCTGATCCCGGCGGCTGATATGATACTTTTCCGAACACAGCTCATTGGTGATGCCCATATGAAAATCGTTAACAACATCCCAGATTCCGTCATGTATCATGTGGTCTTCAATTTTACCCGGCCCCATGCGATATCCGAATCGGGCCTTTTCAAGATAATAGGGCGCCATGCTCATGCTTTCCATGCCTCCCGCCACAACAATGTCCGCATCACCCACCTGAACGGCCTGGGCAGCCAGCATCACCGACTTTAAGGACGAACCGCAAACCTTATTTACGGTAAGACATTCAACTTCCCAGGGCATACCTGCCTTTATTGCCGCCTGCCTGGCCGGATTTTGGCCATAGCCGCACGGGAGTACTATCCCCATGATCACCTCATCCACATCATTCTTGCTTATGTGTGCCCGTTCAACCGCGGCTTGAATCACAACGGCTCCCAGTTGGGTCGCGCCGATGTTTACCAGCGAACCGTTAAAGTTTCCAATGGGGGTTCGCACTGCACTTACGATCACTGCTTGTTTCATTTCATCTATTCTCCTTCATTATTTCAAAACTCTCTACATGTTGCGCCGATACCGCCCCCCTACATCATACAATGCCCGGGTAATTTGGCCAAGGGTGCATACCTTGACCGTTTCCATAAGTTCGGCAAATATATTGTCTCCGGACAAGGCTGCTCTTTGAAGGCGTTCAAGTGCCTTGGGGGCTTGTTTTTCATTCCGTTCCTTGAAGGCAGCCAGGCGACGGAGTTGTGATTCCTTTTCGGCCCGGGTGGCCCGGGACAGCTCGATACATTCGGCCAGTTGCTCCATATCGGCATCGGGATCCCTGAAAGTGTTCACGCCAATTATTGGAAATTTTCCCGTATGTTTCAGGTTTTCGTAGTACATGGACTCCTCCTGAATCTTGCTCCGCTGGTAGCCGGTCTCCATGGCGCCCAGTACCCCCCCGCGTTGGGCGATTCTGTCGAATTCCGAAAGAACCGCTTCTTCCACCAGCAGCGTCAATTCCTCAACAACAAAGCTGCCCTGGTTAAAATTCTCATTTTTGGCCAGTCCCCACTCATGGTTAATAATCAGCTGTATGGCCAGAGCCCGCCGGACCGACTCATTGCTCGGGGTGGTAATGGCCTCATCAAACGCGTTGGTGTGAAGGCTGTTGCAGTTGTCATAAACGGCGCAAAGAGCCTGGAGTGTTGTCCGGATATCGTTAAACTGGATATCCTGGCTGTGTAAAGAGCGTCCCGATGTCTGGACATGGTATTTCAGCATCTGGGATCGGACGGACCCGCCGTATTTATCTCTGATGGCGATGGACCAGATGCGCCTTGCCACCCTGCCGATAACCGTGTATTCCGGTTCCATGCCGTTGGAAAAGAAGAACGATAAATTGGGTGCAAAGCTGTCAATGGGCATGCCGCGGGAAAGATAATATTCTACGTAGGTAAAGCCGTTGGCAAGGGTAAAAGCAAGCTGTGTGATGGGATTGGCGCCGGCTTCGGCAATGTGATATCCTGAAATGGAAATCGAGTAAAAATTGCGGATATTATTTTTTATGAAGTATTCCTGAACATCTCCCATCATTTTCAGTGCGAAATCAATGGAAAAAATACAGGTATTTTGTCCCTGATCCTCTTTTAGAATGTCTGCCTGAATGGTGCCGCGAATATTGGGCAGGGTCATGGAACAAATGTCTTTGTATTCTTTTTGCGTCGGCGCCCTTCCTTTTTCACTGAAAAACGCGGCAACCTGCTGGTCGATGGCCGTGTTTAAAAACATGGCAAGCATTATGGGTGCAGGACCGTTTATGGTCATGGAAACAGATGTATTGGGTGCGCAAAGATTAAATCCGTCATAAAGCATCTTGACATCATCAATGGTGCAGACGCTTACGCCCGAAGTGCCGACTTTTCCGTAAATGTCGGGCCGCGGATCAGGGTCGTAACCGTATAGCGTTACGGAGTCAAAGGCCGTGGAGAGACGTTTGGCCTCGTAGTTGGCGGAAAGAAGCTTGAATCTGCTGTTCGTCCGTATGGGATCGCCTTCACCGGCAAACATGCGGGTGGGGTCTTCGTCAAGGCGTTTTAAAGGAAACACACCGGCGGTAAACGGAAAACGTCCGCACACATTCTCTTGCCTCAGCCATGAATAAATTTCACCGGGATCCTTGAATTTGGGGAGAGCAATCTTTGGAATTCTGGTATGCGACAATGATTCCGTGAAAAGTGGAGCCCTGATTTCCTGGTTTCTGACACGGTATGTGAGTTCATCTTTGCTGTAGATCTTTTTGATCTCTTCCCAGTCATCAAGCAACCGGATGGTTTCCGGATCCAAAGATGTTTCGGCGGTTTCAATTTCCGTTTTCAGACGGGAAAGAATCCCGGATGTGTCTCCCTTAAGATCATCACCGCTTATGGCGGCTGCGGTTTCCTTGAGATGCCAGGCTTTTCGAACAGCATCGGCCTGTTCTTTTGTGCGCCGGTGATAGGATCTCACGGTTTCGGAAATTTCCGCAAGGTAACGGGACCGTTCCGGCGGGATAATGATGGTTTTGGATGTAGATGTCCGGGATTTACCACTCGGCAAGGTCGATGTAAATCTTATGCCTGTTTTATCAGCCAGCTCATCCATGACCGCATGATACAGGGCGGTAACACCGTCATCATTAAATTTTGATGCAATGGTTCCATACACAGGCATCTCTTGGGGCGACCGGTTCCATGCCTTTCGATTGCGCTGTACCTGTTTGCGAACCTCACGCACCGCGTCTTCCCCGCCACTTTTTTCAAATTTATTTACAACAATAAGATCGGCAAAATCGAGCATGTCTATCTTTTCAAGCTGAGTGGATGCGCCGAATTCAGCGGTCATAACATAAATAGACACATCCACCATGTCCACAATATTTGAATCTCCCTGTCCGATACCCGCGGTTTCGGCAATAATAACATCAAAGCCGGCTGCTTTTACAACGTCTACCACTTCGGGCAAAGCATGGGGGGTTTCCGTACTGGATCCGCGCGTGGCCAGGCTGCGCATGTAAACTCTTGGATTTGCAATGGCGTTCATTCGTATCCGGTCACCCAAAAGCGCACCGCCGGTTTTACGTCGCGACGGATCACTGCTGATAATTGCCAGGTTAATATCTTTGAGATCCTGTAACATTCGCAAAACCAGCTCATCGGTCAGAGACGATTTTCCGGATCCCCCTGTGCCGGTAATACCTATGGTCGGTGTTTTCCGATTTCCGATTTTTTTTAAAAGGTGTGATCTAAGGGCGGCCAGATGTCCGTCTTGTTTTTCTTTGGCCATCTCAACGGCGGTAATGAGGTTTGCCACATTGAATTTGTTGTCCGGGGTCAGGCCGGCAATGTCAAAATCCGTTTTCCGGACGGTAGAAAAATCCATTAGGTTAACCATATGGTTAATCATGCCCTGAAGTCCCATTCCGGCGCCGTGCTCTGGGGAATATATCTTGGTTACGCCGTATCCTTCCAGTTCTTTGATCTCGCGGGGTACAATGACACCGCCGCCGCCGCAGAAAATCTTGATATGAGAAATACCCGCCTCTTTCAAAAGGTCCACAATGTATTTCAAGAATTCCACATGGCCCCCCTGATAACTTGACACGGCTACGCCTTGAACATCTTCCTGGATTGCGGCATCTACAATTTCCTGAGCGGATCGATTATGACCCAGATGTATGACTTCTACGCCGGTATCCTGGAGTAACCGGCGGATGATATTTATGGATGCGTCATGACCGTCAAAAAGTGATGTTGCCGTAACAACTCTGATGTGGTGTTCGGGCTTGTAAATTTCAACGCTCATTCCCCCTCCATATAAAATTGAAAATTTTTGACTTAAATTTGACTTAAAATTAATAGTCAGTTAAAAAATCCTAAGAGCAAACTTTTTTACAAAATATTCCGTTTAAACATTACCAAGGATAAATTCGGTTTGAAGCTCAATATAATCTTCAATACT
>CAZIIV010000227.1:0-4703 GCA_964539365.1 uncultured Desulfobacteraceae bacterium
ATTTAGAAAAACAAAATAAAACCTTGATTTTAATTTTTGACCAATTTGAAGATGTTTTTAAAAAGCCGCGGCTCTTCGAAGCATTTCATAAATTTTTACTTGATGTCGATGAAGTTAAATCCAATCTTATTTTGGGATTTTCATGGAAATCTGAAATAAACATACCAATCGACCATGAAGCCTATCATCTATGGCAGCAAGCAAGGAATTTCGCTTTTTGTATTTCAATGCGAGAGTTTAATCCATCTGAAATAAACGGAGTTATCAAACAATTAGAAACATCTATTGGTAACCCAATAGATTTGAATCTTAAAAGGCGTTTGATTGAAAGTTCTCAAGGATTCCCTTGGTTAATCAAAAAACTGTGTATTCATACTTATAAGCAAATACAAGCTGGGAAGACAATTGAAAACTTAGTTGAACAAGATTTAAACTGTGAAGTTTTGTTTAAAGATGATGTAGAGGGATTGTCTCATGAAGAGATCAGAGCACTAAACTATATTGCAAAACGTTCTTTCGACGGTAATTTCTTTGATGCAACCGAAGTGGATGAAAAAATTGATGAGCCCATTATAACTGCACTAATTAATAATCGCCTCGTTGTAAAATCCGGTACTAAGTATAACGTATACTGGGATATTTTCAGAGACTATTTAGTAACAGAGGAAGTCCCACCAATCGGTGAGAGCTATATCCTTCGGCAGTATGTGAGCGTTTCTATCGAGGTGTATATGCTTTTTAAGGATCAAGAGAAATTTAATTTAGACGAACTTAAGAAACTACACCCAAGGCACCCGGGAATACGGACACTTGATAATATCCTGCGTGAACTGAGAAGCGTGGGGTTAATACGGAAAGTAGGCGACTACTTCCAGATCGGTCAGTCGGGAATATCTGCAACTGAAGACAGTTTTAGAGAGTATATGTCTAAAAAATTTGAGAGGTATACTCCTTATTTAAAATTAAGTGAGTTAGAAAACAAAGAAATCGGTATTTCAGAAATAGTTTCTACTTTAAAAGACATTTTCAGGGGAACTTCATTTACAGAAAAAACATGGCGTACTTATGCGAAATACCTTATCGGTTGGTTTCAATTTGCAAACATAGATATTCAAGGTAGATTAGCAGAAATAAAAAAAGGAAGGTATGGCATAACTGGCAGATTACAACAATTTGATAATCGAGGGACATTTACTCCTCAGCAACATCCTAAAAAAGATATTGATGTTTTTTGCAATCTCATGGATCAATCGAAAACTGATAACTTTGGTAGATTAAATAAATCCGTCTACGATTTAAAATCGATCGGTTTGATTACATATTCCGGCAATAAAGTATCCTTGACAGAAAAGGGTAAGCTGGTTTTGAAAAAAGTTGGCAAAAAAGAATTTGAAAAATCAATTGCAATTGAAGCCCTAAAAACCAAAAAAGTGAAGCAAGCTGCAAAGTATTTTTTTGAACATCCAAAATGCACGAGAAAAGAACTTGGAGAGGCACTATCAGCTTTAACTTCAAATATAAAATCGGAAATATATAGAAAACAAGTAAATAATGTACTTTACGCTTGGGCAAAGTTTATTTACGACCATTTAGATAATACAAGTTGGATTCAGTAAGTAGTTAAAATTAGATGGGGAAATAAGTGATATACGTGAAGTATTGGCATTTTCGGGAGTGACGGAGCCGGAAGTTCTGAAGGACTTTATCTTGGATTTTTGTTTGTTGAAGCGATTCGGCAAAGTTAAAAAATTCTTGACAGGTTGCTATAAAGAATAAACGGAAAGAAACCATTATGATGACATTGCGACAATTTTCTGCGGAACCATCCACAATTCCCACCATTACCAGTTGGTATCTGGCCGATTTGAGCAAGGCGCAGGGCAAGCAGGAATTGTTCACTCATCAATCGCCTCAAAAACTCAGGATTCTTCGCGAACATGCCTTGATTGAGAGCGCTATTTCTTCGAGCCGCATTGAAGGTATAAATGTTGACCAGGCCCGGATTAATACCCTTATTTTGGGAAAACCGCTTTTGAAGGATCGGGGTCCCGTGGCGATTTGGCGGAAAAAGGCCTCATGCACGACCTTTTAACCGGCAAAGTCAGGGTTAGATTGTAAAGAAAAAGAAGCTTGCTTATAGGGCAGAAATAAGGTAAAAATTAAAACAGGATAATTGATATGGCGGCTCCAATTCCAACCCCAGTTTATCACCTTACCCACATAGATAACCTGGCCTCTATCATCCAGTCAGGAGGCTGCTTATCTTTTAACCAGAAGCAAAATCAGGGGATTGGTCACATCGATGTTGCATACAAAACCATTCAAGTCCGCCGTGGACAAACATCAGTACCATGCGGTTCTGGAGGATGTTTACACGACTATGTGCCATTTTTCTTCGCTCCTCGCCCGCCAATGCTCTATGCAATCCACAGAGGGAATGTCGAAGGATATGAACAAGGACAGGCCCCTCTCATTTATCTGGTTACGACTGCTCAAACTGTCAGAAATAGCGGTAGTGAATGGGTTTTTA
Source organism: uncultured Desulfobacteraceae bacterium (assembly GCA_964539365.1). GTDB lineage: Bacteria > Desulfobacterota > Desulfobacteria > Desulfobacterales > UBA11574 > S5133MH16. The sequence continues at coordinate 2,531 of CAZIIV010000227.1, forward strand.
CGGATGGGCATGCGACTATGGCATTTACAGAATTTTTCGATGATCTGAATAACCTTAATGAGATCGACTGGGAGGTTATGGAGTCACGATACTGGAACGATACGCCAACTTTACCAGACCGAAAGCGCAGACGACAGGCAGAGTTTTTAATTAAAGATTGTAGCCCCTGGGAATTATTTTCGGAAATTGGTGTCATAAACTCAAGAATCGAATCAAGGGTGAAAAGGATGCTTGAGAACAACACGCATCAACCAACAGTTCAGATACACAGGGACTGGTATTATTAAAAGGGGGAATCATGATTAAGCTTACGCAAGGCAACATGATCGAGGCCGATGTGGAAGCCCTTGTTAATACCGTAAATTGTGTGGGTATTATGGGTAAGGGCATCGCCCTCCAGTTCAAGCAAGCATTCAGGGATAATTTCCATGCATACGCAAATGCTTGCAGAAAGGGAGAAGTTAAGCCTGGACGCATGTTCATCTTCCCCACCAATAGGATGTTCAACCCCAAATACATCATTAATTTCCCAACAAAGCGGCATTGGAAGGAGAAGTCCAAGCTTGAGTACATTGAGCACGGGCTGAACGCTTTGGTCACGGAAGTCTGGCGGTTAGGAATCAAGGCGATTGCCATACCTCCTTTAGGCTGTGGCTATGGTGGGTTGAAATGGTCTGAAGTCCGGAATCTGATTGAAACCGCATTCGATCAATTGCCGGATATTCAGGTCCTCCTTTTCGAACCCAGGGGGACGCCCGAAGCCGACTCAATGCCTATAGATCCCAAAAAACCGGCATTAACGCGTGCCCGGGCACTTTTCATCAAGCTCCTTGAGCAGTATGCCATTCCTGGTTACCGGTTGAGCCTGCTCGAGATTCAGAAACTTGCATATTTCCTTCAGGTGGCCGGAGAACCGCTTCGATTGCAATATGTCAAGCAGAAGTATGGTCCATATGCTGAAAATCTCCATTTCGTGCTTCAGCGATTAGAAGGGCATTACATTCGTGGATATGGCGACCGTAGTATCAAGGCATCTATTCGACTTTTAACCAGTGCCAGTGAGGAGGCCGACACGTTTTTGGCAGATGATCCGGAAGCCTTTCAACGCTTAGAGAGAGTGAGGAAACTGATTGAGGGTTTTGAAACGCCGTACGGTATGGAGCTCTTATCTTCCGTACACTGGGTTGCAACGGATGATGACGAACTTGCTCAAACCCCGGAACATGCTGTGGAGCACATTTTTGCGTGGAATGCCCACAAAAAAAAGACTTTCAAAGCCACCCATGTCCACAAGGCCTGGCAGCGTCTTGTTGAGCAGAACTGGTTACCAATTACTTCATTGCGGTAAAGAATCCTTATTTTGAAAAAGGCCGCTTTTGAAGGACCGGGACGAAGAGGAGATTCGGGGCTACCGCGATGCTCTGGCGAAAAAAGGGTAATAAAGAGGGTAACAAGTTGTATGGCGCAAACACCTGATGAAAAAACATATGTGGAAATTCCCTTTATCGAGCAGTTAAAGGGGATGGGCTGGAAACATTTGAGGGTGATATTGATGTGCCGTATCTAACGGAGCGGGACAGCTTCCGCGATGTCTTGCTGACTGATAGATTGCGTAAAGCGGTTAAGAAAATCGATCTCGATGACAACGGAACTCCATGGCTTGACGATGACCGTGTCAATCAGGTGGTCAGCGTCTTAGAGCGAATCAGCGCGCCGAAACTGATGGAAGCAAAGAAGAAAGCCTTTGATCTTATCGTGCAGGGGGTTGAAGTAGAAGGAGATCCTGCCCTGCATGGTGGAAAAGAAAAGACCGTTGCCATAATTGATTTTAATCATCCTGAGAAGAATGATTTCTTGGCGATAAATCAGTTCAGGGCGGATGTGTCCGGCGGAAAGACCTTTATTGCCCCTGATATTGTGCTCTTTATCAAGGGGATTCCCCTTGTCGTTGTGGAATGTAAAATCCCTAAAATATCCAATCCCATGGGGGAAGGGATAAATCAGCTTCTGAGATATTCCAACCAGAGGCCGGATGTAGAAAAGGACGAGGGGTGTGAACGGCTCTTTTATTACAATCAGTTTCTGGTCGTGAATCTATCGAAAATCTATCGATGAAAACGCGATATCTATCGATCCGGATCATGTTCAATGGGGTATCGTGAGCCTTCGGGAC
>CAZIIV010000228.1:0-4677 GCA_964539365.1 uncultured Desulfobacteraceae bacterium
GAAAGTGATTTATAAATAAAAACATACCGCTCCTCATTAATGTCAATAACAATATCCCCGCCCCTTGTTTCCGCATAAACGATCCATCCGGGCTTGGGGCCGCTTCCGCATTCAGCTTTAGGAACAAAATCGCCGGTCTTCCCGTTATACCAGGCAAGCAACATGGGGTGAGAGGTAAATTCTTTTGCTTTGTTGTCGGCAATTTGCTTGATGGAAACGAAATCCAAATCTCGATCATCAATTTTTAACTCTATTGGATTGTTCAGACACTCTTTTATGGAACAGCGACAACCGGTCATACAAATTTTCTCCTTGATTCAATTTAACGTTTTTCTTTTTTCATGTCCCGGACCTTTTTATATTTTGCCATCATTTTGGAACTCATGGCTTCCAGATTCTTCCCGATGATGGAAGCCCTTCCGGCCGGTATGGAAACCACCATCAATTCGGGGGCCAGGCCGCACCGCAACCGGTCCCCAAAGCCCGTGACTGAAAAATTGACCTTACCCGTCCGTATTGAATATGCGGTGGCATCCCCACAGACTCCCTGAAATCCCGTGGCCATTGAAATCTCTGTGCGGCCGCCGGTATCGTATTTATCGGCCACTAATATAAACATGATTTGCTCCGCATTAGCGGGGATAAGTATCACCTGATAATTATTATCCGCCTGGGATAGGGGGCTGAGAAAAATCGCTTTTGTGCCGCCGTCCTCAAGCTTGTATGCCCCTGCCACCGCATTTTTAGCGGCTTGAATGCTCCCAAACACCCCGGCCGTATAGTGCTTGTGGCCTGAAATCATCTCATCGGAATAATTCGAAAAACCCAGTGTTGCCGCACCGGATTTACATATAATGTCATTTTCCAGGAGATAAACGGTTTTGCCATGGGCGGCTGTCATTATTCCATGACAATAGCTTCTAAGCGGTTTATCCGGACGGTACTTCTCCCATTCAGAGTCAGGGTTTGGGTGTAGTGAAACAGCTACAGGACAAATAGAAAGTTCTAAATGAGCGGTTAATATTTCAGAGAGTTGGGCAGTATTCATCATTTTTAACACTCCATCAGTCGTATTGCACGCAGGCTATTATGCCTCGGTCTTGAATTATCAAAATCCACAGGGTCCGAATCAACACATTCGCCTCGGTGATTCATTCATACAGGAATATCCCGAAAACATCAAGTCGGATATGTGGCGGTTAACTGAAGCCCACCCGTAATTGAGATGCTCTGTTCAAGACTTGATGGTCTCGTAAAAAGTCACAAAACACCGTTTTTAGTCATTCCGGCGAAAGCCGGAATCCCGTTTTTTCAAGCAATTGTAGAGCATCTGGACTCCTCCCGGACTTGATCCGGGATCTACCGGAGTGACGACTTTTTACGAATTCATCAAATTTGATGAACTCGTAAAAAGTCCGATTTAGACGGTTTCGTAAAAAGTTCAAATTCAAGGCGTGCAAATTTTGTAATCATGAGGCGTACTTTTCGTACGTTGAATGATTGCGAAATGCAGCACAACGCAGAAGTTGGATTTTTTACGAAACCGTCTAATTTCAGTATTTTATTTTTTGTATTTTCGTGATAAGAATATGTTTGGGAATTTCTACAACTTAATGAGAATATAAGACATTTTTTGAGGCTTGAACGCTTGCCTCAAATATGGTCCCAGTAAATTAGAAAAAAGTTTTACAGGATAAAAATAACAATAAAATTTGAAGGGATAATAATATGGAATGTAAAATCGACCAGAATCTTAAATCGTGTAATTGCAGTTATGAACCGTGTTCACGAAAAGGAACGTGTTGTGATTGTTTAAGCTACCATCTTAAAGCCCGTGAGCTTCCGGCCTGCTGTTTTCCGGATGATGCGGAACGAACTTACGACCGCTCTTTTGAACATTTCGCCCGTCTGGTCGCCAATAAAAAAATATAAATCTTTATTAAAAAAAAAAGCAAGCTAATTATTTGTTTTTTTTAAAGAACAGGAAACCATCCGTTCCACTCAAACGGCTGAACGCTGTGGGAATAAAAGTGAGGGATATGATTTTATGCTTTTCCATGGAGGATAAGGCCACAGGAATATTTTGAAAACAATTAATCCAAAATCCGGAAATACTTAATAGATGTTATATTCCCGAGATAGTAGGCTTGATGGTAAGGGTTTGACCGTCCGTGGATATGGATACGGCACCGTTGCGGGCGGTGCCCAGTATGCGGCATCCCTTTTCCTTGTATCTTTTTAAAACTGACGGGTGTGGAAATCCAAATCTGCTTTGCCATCCGCATGAAATAATGATGACTTCAGGGTTGACCTTTTCTATAAACCTTTCCGTACTTGATGTTTTGCTGCCGTGGTGAGGCGTTAGAAGCACGGTGCTTTTGAGCTTGTCCCCGGCAATCGCCGCCAATTCATATTCCGCGCGCATCTCGATATCCCCGGGAAACAGGAAAGATTTCTCTCCGAACGACGCTTTCAGGACCAGAGAGTTGTTGTTTAAATCACGCCATGATTCCTTTATTCTTCTCTCAATGAAATTCTCCTGAGGATACAATATATCGATACAAACGCCGTTAATGTCACGGCTGCCGGAGATTTGCTTGAAATCGGGCATATGAATTTTGTTTTTTTTAATGGTTTCCATGAATTTTTTATACCCAAAAGTATTTACCGATTCATTATTTGTCCATACGTTTTTCACATTAAAATATTCGGCAATATATATGAGCCCGTTTAAATGATCGCTGTTGGGATGGGAAAGAACAAGGGTATCAACGGTCTTGATTTTTTTTTGCCATAAAAACGGGGCAATAATCCTGGCCCCTGTATCAAAAATGCTGTTATCGGAAAACCCCCCGCCATCGATGAGAATGTTGTATCCTTCCGGAAGTTCCATAAGGGCTGCATTACCATGCCCCACGTCGATCATTGTCACCCGGAGATCATTATGCCAAAACCGGTTATAGAACCAGTAGCAGGCATCGGCGCTCAACACCAAAATTACCAGCAGGGCAATGATTGCCGAAGGTTTTCGTATAAAGCTTTTGCCCGGCGCATTGTCTTCTGCCCCCGGCAGGTTATCTTGCAGGTTATCTTGTTCTGTCGGGGTGTTTGATGAACCATATCCGAGGCTTAAAACCGCCCAAAACAGGATATAAAAGCAACCCATCTCCAAATAACTCGGGGTTATGGTTTTTACCGCCGCAAACGGCAGGTCTGCAAAAAAATGAACCATGCCCAGGGCCTGTTCAAGAACAACAGCAGCTGCCTTGAGGCAGCCTAACGCCACCGAACCGCTCAGAGGATATAAAAACACGGACATTAGCCCCAAAGGAACCACCACAAAACCGATCAGAGGGACAAAAATAAAGTTTGCAAAAAGTCCCACCAGGGAAATCTGATTAAAGTAAAACATGGAAAGCGGCAGGGTGCCGAGGATGGCAAAGAAAGAAACCATTAAAAAATAAAAGAGTTTTGTTGCAACTCTAACACGTATTGGCGTTTTAATCCCCCTTGAATCAGACCGCCATGGTGTTTGTACCCGGGACAGACCGTATAGTATGGCAAGAACCGCGGTAAAGGAAAGCTGGAATGAAATTGAAAAAAGCGACGGCGGATGAACAACAAGGATCAGCAGTGCGGCCACCGCAAGGGTGTTCATGGGGTCATGTTCTCTTTCAAATAAAAATGCCGCCAAAAACACGGTAACCATGATAACCGCTCTTTGGGTGGAAGGCGACATCCCCGAGAGCAGGCCATATATAAATACAGGGATAACAGATAAGGGTACCGCCGCTTTTTTCGTCCATGCATGCCACAACAAAAATTTAATATGAGAAAGCAGAACCTTGAAAATTAAAAATGCACCGGTGGCCACAATACCGATATGAAGTCCTGAAATAGCCAGAAGATGACCGATCCCTGCACGGTTAAATGTTTGTCTTAAATCGTTTGAAATTGAATTCCTATCTCCCACGATCAGTGCTTTTAATACGCCATTCTCGGTTCCCTGCCCGGTTTTGTCGATAAGATCAGAAATTTTTCTGCGCGTATCTGCGATAATCATGCCGATCCCTGTCTCTGAATGTCTTTTGAGCAGGATAAGCTTTTGCGCCGAGACATAGACAGTTCCATAAACTTTTCGAAACGCCATATATCTTTTATAATCGAATCCTCCGGGATTATGGAAATTTCTGATGGGTTTCACCTTGCCGAAAAAAACAATCCGGTCTCCCAGTATGAGGTCAGGCCCCCTCCCCGAGACGGTTACTCGAATCTTTCCGGTCACAGTAAAGTTCTTAGTATTCCGCTCAAGCGTCTCGGTACGCAGAATGAATTTTTGCCGATTGGAATACGCTGCAACCGGAGTATCTATAACACCGGTAATTTTCCATGAATCAGCATCCGCAAGATGGACAATGTGATGGGGAGGAAATTTCGGAGCCACCCAAGGTTGTATAGAAAGATATCCCAGGGCAAAAAAAAGGACTGTCGGAGTAAAAACAACCCCCCTGTTCTTGTATAGGAAATAAAGAATCAAGCATACACAAACCAAGGCCAAACAATAAGCACAATCACCATGACCCGAAAATCGTGAACCTGCAATAATGCCTGCGATCAGGGAAACCAGCAGGGGAATAACCGGACGGAAGTAAACCCTGGTCCTGGGAGTTTTACAGG
>CAZIIV010000229.1:0-4668 GCA_964539365.1 uncultured Desulfobacteraceae bacterium
AAGGTCCTGATTTCGAAAACAAACGATTCTCCATTGAAGACGACTTAAAAAAATTATACGTTGAAACGGATTTACTATGGAAAATACCAAGTAAAATCAAAGATATATTTAACCATGTGTAAAGGCATCGTTGAAAACAAACAAGAGCCGCCGGAAAATGATCGAGAGAAGACCACGGAAAAAAAGGAAGAAAGTAAGGAATGGAAAGATGTAATAAATCTGCCCGATGACCTGGATTTTGAAGTTCATTAGCTCATGATAAGCTCATAAAATGCCGAACTTATCAGCGTTGGGTGTAATAATAGCTGTAAGATCTGGATGAATATGGAAAATCGGACAATTCCTTAAGGGTGAGACACCCGGATTCACTTTGCCATATTGGGTTATCCCGAGTGGTGATTTTTTCTATAACCTCGGCCTTAATATCGATTCCGAGGACTCCGGCAATTCTATTGACTTCTTCAACAAATCTTTTGTTGTTATGACTGGTTTCCCCCACCCATCCGCCGGTCTGGTTAACCCTTTGATGAATCATCTCATGCAGGAGGACATCACTGGCGACTCTTTTGTTTAAGTGGCGTATCCCCCAGTTAAAAGCAGGTGCGGGGTAAACCGGCCGCATTAAATTTTTATGTAAATATATCAAATTCTTGCTTACATAATAATAGCCCAGACTTTTGCCCTGTGGTGTTGATCCCCAGATAATGGGGCCGGGTTTATTTTCTCCATAAAAAAAAATGTCATTCAACTTTTTCCATTCATCGTAAGCCCACGCCCCCGCTTCACCAAACCGTTTGACTCCTTGGCGTTTCAATTCCGCCCACGTTGCCATTGTTACCTCTTGAAATTTTATCTTTACTCAACTAGGTTAGAATAAAATCGGTAATATAGGGATTCTCTTGCATCTCACGACCTATGGTGGAGGTGGGGGTGTCTCCATAGTTGTGACCCGGCCAGACAATGGTTTCTTTGGGCAGTGCAATAAGTTTTTTTTCCAGAGATTCGAGAAGCGTTTCAAAAGATCCGCCAATCAAATCGGTCCTCCCGACCGCACCGACAAAAAGGGTATCGCCGCAGAAAAGGTTCCCGTCAACCAGGTAGCAAACAGAACCCGGAGTATGGCCTGGAGTATGAATCACCTGGATGTTGAGTGTTCCGACTTCAACGATATCTTCATTTTTAAGTCTTATGTCCGCGGGATCAGGGGGTGGAAGTCCCAGCTCTTTTGAGGATTTCTCACGAACCGCCGGGTCCGAAAAAAAACGGTCATCGGCCTCATGCATACAAACAGGGACGTTAAAGACCTCTTTGAGTTTCGGGTTTCCCAAAACATGATCGGAATGGCCGTGGGTGTTCAGGATATATTTGACCTTAAAGCCGTGTGTTTGAATCAGGGCCAGAATTTTGTCTTCCTCTCCGGCCGGATCAATAATAACCGCTTCGCGGGTGTGCGAGCATGCCACCAGATAAGTCATTACCTGAAACGGCCCCAAAGGGATCTGTTTTATGATTGTTTTTGTTGTCAATTTACTCTACATACAGTCTCTGTCCCGGATAAATCTTATTTCTGGGCGTTAACCGGTTAATCCGCATGAATCGTTCAAGGGGCATTTTATGTAACTGAGCGATTTGAAAAGGACTGTCGCCGCGTTTAACCACATATGTTTTTAAGTATTCACCCGAGGGTTTGGCATCCTTGCGCTCGCGAATCTTTAAAACCTGCCCGATGTGGAGATTCGTTGTGGACAGATTATTGAGTTCCTGAATTTTTTTGGTTGTGGTACCGTATCGTTTGGCAATAATCCAAAGTGAATCCCCACGTTTTACAACATGGCTTGATGCGTTTTTGTATTTGATTCCGTTGTATTTCTTAGATCTGTATACAATTGTACCCTTGCGGGGTATTTTAAGTTTTTTACCTGCAACAATAAAGCTTGATCTGCGCAGATTGTTTGCGCGCATAATGCTTCTAACGCTGCAACGATATCGTCTGGAAATGGTGGAAAGGCTTTCGCCGGGTCTGATCGGGTGATATACATAAGCCCGTTGGGGAAGATGAGAAACCGGTATTTCATCCAGCTTTGCCAGAACAATTTGGCTTTTATCCGGCGGCACTCTGAGCGGATACTTATCTTGAGGAAGTATCCTGTAGCGAAGTTCGGGATTGAGGTTGATGAGTGTTTGCTCGGTTACCCCGATGGTTTTGGCGATATTTCTAAGATGGGCCTGTTTTGATACGGTTATGGTTTCATATTCGAACGGCTTGTCCACGGGCACGGAATCAAGTCCGTATTTTTCCATGTGTTTGACGATGTGAAGGGTCGCCATGAATCTGGGGACGTATCTTGCGGTTTCCATGGGAAGACGTTCGTATAGATCCCAGAAATTATCGAGGTAATTTATATTCTGATTCCTTATAACTCTAAGTACCTTCCCCTCCCCGCAATTATAGGCGGCCAGAACGGTTGTCCAATCGCCGAAAATGTTATGCAATTCTGACAGATATTCAATGGCGGCTTTGGTAGATTTCACCGGATCGAGCCGCCCATCGATGTATTTGGTACGTTTGAGGCCGAATTTGTATCCTGTTGAGGGGATAAACTGCCAGAGGCCGAGGGCCCTGGCTTTTGAAAGTGCATTTACCTTGAATCCGCTTTCAATAAGGGGAAGCCATGACAATTCAACCGGAAGGCCCGCTTCTTGAAGGGCGGAAACAATTTGTGGTCGATATTTTCCGGAACGCTTGTATGCTTCAATGAAAAAACTTTTTTCGCCTTTTTTGGTAAATCGGTCAATTTCATTCTGAATATGTTTGTTCGTCACCATGGGAATGGCGTTATGATTACCGTTTACAACGATATTGCGGGATGCGTAAATTTCAAGAATGCGTTTTGAGATCAAATACCGCAAATCTTCTTTTTGCTGTATAAGCTCGGCGGTGTCAGCGGTGTCGATCCTAAGGATTAAAGAATAAGCATGATCCAGGGCTGCAAGGGCGTTGTCAAGCTCTCCTTTCTGCCAGAAATCCTGAGACGCTTCGCAAAAATCCAGGGCTTCGTCAAAGAGGGATTGTATGTTTTTTTCCGGAAGAAAATTTTCGGATATGTTACTTTCATTTTTATTATATATTAAATAGTGAGTTTGGGTAGTGTTTTTGGTGGCGAGATTATCGACCGGCGACGGTTTTTGCGCTTCAGGGCCGGCCTCTTCAATACATTTATTTGAATCGGCGCAATCGATCGGCAAACCCTCCGCGTTTTTTGTAGCCGTAATGTTTTGCAGGTTTTGTATGCATCCGCATAAAAGAAACAACAGAACAGCCGGCAGAAAAACAATTCGAAAATTTATCATATCAGATTCCTTAAGTTATTCCATATTACTGACAACGGCGACAATCCTTGGAGATCTATCAATCTTGTTTTTTATGGTTTAATATCCGATTACACAAAAATAGCCATGCTTGTCAAGGTTTTATGCTATTAAGATACCATATCTTTGCAAATGCGTAACACTGCAAATCATATGCCAAAAGAGGCAGAAACGGGGATGAGTTAGAAATAATGCAATATCAGTAAGATATGATATAATATTGGTTTTGGGTGTGTTGCGTACGATGCTATATATTGTCAATATTCAGTTTGTTTTTGACAAAGTGCGTCAAAAAAATATATAAGATATAAGTGGAATTTTTGTTTACATTTGTTTACATTAGGATAAATAATATTTAAAACAACAAAAATGGCGATATTTTAAAAAAATAATACAAAAAACAATCATATTTCTCTATATTTTCTATTAATAGGCTATAATGGGGGTTGATATTTAATATAGGCTTAAGTATAGATGGGGATTTATCGAGAGATCATCTTTATGTCGTCAAATTGACGGTTACAAAAATTAAAAAGATTAAGGACAAGTTGCCAGAGTAGCTCAGTTGGTAGAGCGCCTCACTTGTAATGAGGATGTCGCGGGTTCAACTCCTGTCTCTGGCTCCAGGTGTGAGAATACCTTTCGGGTGGGGTTCCCGAGTGGTCAAAGGGAACAGACTGTAAATCTGTCGGCGAAGCCTTCGGAGGTTCAAATCCTCCCCCCACCACCAACCTCAAAGTAAGTCGTATGTAGGAGATCTCGGTTTATATATCGGGATCGATAATTACTACATGGCTTCCTGCATGATTCTTACTGCGCTTTTTGAGGGGGATTGATATCTCTTAATAACGGTGTTTTTTAATGGGGCAATTATCAGCGTAACAAGTGCGGGAGTAGCTCAGTTGGTAGAGCTTCAGCCTTCCAAGCTGGATGTCGCGAGTTCGAATCTCGTCTCCCGCTCCAGAACGCCAATTGGCGGCTGTAACCCCGGCAAGCCGGCCTTTGACTCGGAGAGGAACAAGCACAGGCTAATAAAGACCGCCCACGTAGCTCAGTCGGTAGAGCGCTTCCTTGGTAAGGAAGAGGTTCACCGGTTCAATCCCGGTCGTGGGCTCCAGGATTTTTTTCAGGGAGCAGAGCCTGTCTGATCGGATAACTTTTTCCAAAAGCTTAAAGATGCTCAAAAATAACTTTTTACGGATGCGTCAACATTGATACGAAAAAGATAATTTTCAAAAATTCAGGGGAGGACAAAAAGATGGGGAAGGCAAAGTTTGATAGGACCAAGCCGCATGTAAA
>CAZIIV010000230.1:0-4659 GCA_964539365.1 uncultured Desulfobacteraceae bacterium
GCCTTCTTTGTCCTTAACCCTGAACTTTGAACTCTGAACCTGTGAACGGTTACTAAAATATAACATATCTTATGTCAATAGTATCATGCTTTAAAAAGATTATTTACAATACAAGGGGGAATCACATAGAGTCCCCATTCTGTAAAGGGAGATTTTGAGGAAAATACTCGGGAGATATTTTATGAAAGGATATATACAGGTTTACACCGGAAACGGAAAGGGAAAAACCACGGCCGCTTTGGGGCTGGCCGTAAGGGCCGCCGGTGCGGGGTTGAAAGTATTTATTGCACAGTTCATCAAGGTGGGCGAGTACAGCGAAATTAGTGCACTCAAAAGGTTTTCCGATCTTATTACCATCGAGCAGTACGGCCTGGGCCGGTTCATAAAAGGAAAGCCGTCACCCGAGGATGTCCAGGCCGCCGGGAAAGGTCTTGAACGTATAAAAAACATAATCGATTCAAGAGAATACCATGTGATAATACTTGAGGAGGCCAATGTGGCCGTAACGTGCGGGCTTTTTTCGGTAGAAGATCTTCTAAAAATTATTGACACCAAACCGGATGATCTGGAAATCGTCATCACCGGCAGAAACGCAATGCCCGAAATCATTGAACGGGCGGATCTGGTTACGGAAATGAAGGAGATCAAACATTATTATCAAAAAGGAGTCCAAGCCAGAGTTGGAATTGAAAAATAAGAAGAAGGCCCCTTGTCTTGCGGTATTCGGAACCGGCTCCGATGTGGGGAAAAGTATTATTACAACGGCGATGTGCCGCATTTTTGTCAATAAAGGGATACGCGTTGCCCCATTTAAGGCACAGAATATGTCGAACAATTCCGGCATCACTCCGGAAGGTCTGGAAATGGGCCGGGCGCAGATTGTTCAGGCTGAAGCCGCAAGAATACCGCCACATGTGGATATGAACCCCATCCTTTTAAAACCTACCAGTGATGTGGGGTCACAGGTCGTCTTTTTCGGAAAAGCGATTGGAAACAGCACGGCAGTGGGTTACCATGAAGAAAAGGAGCAATTCTTTGCACAAACCTGCGCGGCCCTGGATCGATTAAGAAATGAATACGAACTTATCGTGATCGAAGGCGCCGGTTCCTGTGCCGAAGTCAACCTTATGCCCCATGATATCGTTAACTTCCGAATGGCGGAATATGCAGGTGCATCTGTTATTCTGGTGGCGGATATCCACAAAGGGGGCGTCTTTGCGCAGATTGTCGGAACCCTGGAATGTCTTCCGGAACCCCGGCAAAACCAGATATCCGGATTTATCATAAACCGGTTCAGAGGGGATATTCATCTATTTAAAGACGGGATAGACTGGTTAGAACGGAAAACAAAAAAGAAAGTCCTGGGGGTACTTCCCTGGTACAATCATATCAATATACAGGAAGAAGATTCGGTTGTCATTGAAAATCCTGCCAGGATACTGGATAAGGATATCAACACACCGGCAATCGCGGTCATACGCATCCCCCATATTTCAAATTTTACTGATTTTGCTCCTCTTTCCGGCATTCAGGGCATGCATATCCATTTTATTGAAAAACCGCAGGGACTTGATCTGTTCAGTGCCGTTATCATTCCCGGATCCAAGAATACCTGCTTTGATTTGAAGTGCCTTAAAAAAACCGGATGGACGGACAAGCTTGTATCCTATGCGGATAACGGTGGATACATCCTTGGCATTTGCGGGGGATACCAGATGTTGGGTAAGTATATTCACGACCCGGACGGACTGGAGGGAAACCCCGGCACCCTGCAAGGGCTGTCGCTTCTGCCCGTGGAAACCGTTTTAAAAGCCCCTAAAACCACCACACTGACCCGGTTTTCCTGGGAAGGAATTCCCGGCGCCGGCTATGAAATCCATATGGGGCAAACCCTGCGCTTTGCAGGCAAATCCCTGTTCCGGGTCCTGGCGCAAAACAGCATATCCTGCGATAAAGAAGACGGTTGCATGACAAATACAGCGAGGGTTCTGGGAACCTATATCCACGGTCTGTTCGACACCCCGGATATTACCAGACGCTGGCTGGACCACATCGGCCTCAGCGGTATGGAAGTTACCGAAGCTCATGGATTTGCAGTCAGAGATAAGGAATACGACCTTCTGGCCGAACATTTTGAAAAGTATGTGGACACGGAACAGATTTTTAAGTATTTAGACGGCTGTTAAATTTTTGGAATTTTCTATTGCCGGGGGCCCCGGTCCGGGACGTGGAGTTATGAAAAAAACAATTCTTGTTATCGGAGGATGCAGAAGCGGCAAAAGCGGCCATGCCCTGAATCTTGCGAATCAGATTTCCGGACACAAAATCTTTATTGCCACTTGCATGCCCCGTGACAAAGAAATGGAAGACCGGGTTTTGCTCCATAAAAAACAGAGAAGCCGGGCCTGGACCACCCTTGAAGTGCCGGTCCATCTACCTGAAGAAATCAGTAAAAACAGTCGGAAAGAAAATGTCATCCTGGTGGATTGCCTGACCCTCTGGATCAGCAATCTGATGCTGGAAAACAATGATCAGGAAAATATAAACGCACACATTCGCAAATTGGTCCGATCTCTTGAAGAAGCCCCATGCCCGATAATTTTGGTGTCAAACGAAGTGGGAACCGGCATTGTGCCCGAAAACGGACTGGCCCGGCGGTTCAGGGATATCGCCGGATTTACGAACCAGAAAGTGGCGGCATGTGCGGATACCGTCATATGGATGGTTGCCGGCATCCCGCTAGGAATAAAATGAGCAAGAATAGAACACAAGGGCTAATCGCTGCCATACAATTTCTCACCATTATCCCCATGGGAAAGCCTGCCATATATGATCCCAAGGGGATGATTCCATATTTTCCGATCGTGGGATTGATTATCGGCACCCTGGTATCCATTTTCGATTATGTGGCCCTGAAACTCTGGCCGGAACCTGTGGTTGCCGTCCTGGACGTTGTTTTTTTTGCCGTCATCACCGCAGCGCTTCACCTTGACGGCCTGGGCGATACCGCCGACGGCCTGCTGGGACACCACAGCAGAGAAAAAGCGCTCACCATAATGAAAGACAGTCGTATCGGCGTCATGGGATTGGTGGCAATCGTTTGCGTATTGGCTGTCAAATGGGGGGGCATTCTGAACCTTGAAGCCAATCGGGCGCTGTTGATTGCTCTTATCCCGGCTTACGCAAGGAGCGGCATGCTGTTCGGCATACGTTTTTTAGCGTACGGAAGACCGGGCGGCGGCACCGGACAAGACTGCTTTGAAGAACCGTTGACGCCTTATGCGTTCCGGGGTCTGCTTATTCCGGCAGCATTTTCATGTTTTTTGGGATGGCGGGGAATCTGGTTAAACATTTGCTTTATACTTATAACTTCAACCCTCCTTTTTTATTATAATAAACGAATGAAATGCATTACCGGTGACATGCTGGGCACAATGAGCGAAGTTACCGAATCCATGCTTTTTTTACTGGTCTCGATGGGGAGTCATTCATGCTGAAAGGACACGGCGGAAATATTTATGATCTGGCGCAAGAACTTGGATGCCACCCGTCCGAGATTGTGGATATGAGCAGCAACATGAACCCATTGGGGCCTCCTCCGGACCTGGTTGCCTTCCTGACGAAAAATATAACCACCATAGCCACACTGCCGGAAGTGGATGCAAATCGCACGGTGAATGCCTTTGCCGGACGATATCATATTGATCCCGAACAGGTTGTTGCCGGTAACGGAACCACACAGTTTATCTATTCCATACCCAGGGTCCTCGAGACAAAAAAGGCGCTGATTTTCGGACCCACATACGCCGATTATGCGGATGCATGCGCCATGCACCATATTCCTTATGATTACGCAACGGCTCAAGAATCCTCCGATTTCGAACATGATATGTCGGCGGCGGCACAACAGATCCAAGGCTATGATACGGTTTTCATTTGCAACCCCAACAATCCAACCGGCAATCTTATTCCCGTCGCCGACCTTGACCGGCTTTGCAAATCCTGTTCGGATGTAAATTTTATTATCGACGAATCCTATCTGATGTTCGCAGACGGACCCGACACACAGAGCATGATACCATCAGCGCTCCCCAATGTCATGGTTTTGAATTCTTTGTCAAAATTTTTCGCCATTCCGGGGTTAAGAATCGGATTTTTGATATCCTCCCCCGTAATTATTAAAAAATTCAAAGCATACTTACTTCCCTGGAGTGTAAACAGTTTGGCCCAGATGGCCGTGCAGTATCTGATGACCCAAAGCACTCAGGTCGAAAAATTTACTAAAAATACAGTGAGATTTATGGCTCGGGAAAAAGACATCCTGTTTGAAACCTTCAAAAATTCATCCGTCATAAAACTTTTCCCGAGCGCCACTTCCTTTATCCTTGCCAGGCTGTACGGAAACCTGACCGCCGTCAGCCTCGGAAACTATATGGCACAGGATCGAATCCTTATCAGAAACTGCAAAAATTTCAGCGGTCTTTCCCATCGCTTTGTGCGATTTTCTTTAAAAACAGATGAAATTAACCGCATGTTTGCGAAAAAATTACTGGCCCGGATTTCTCAGGAAGGTTAAACGCATTTGATTTCCGTTCAGCGTAGCGACGGCGTGTTTCTCTTGGAAACCGACTGACTGTTTGAAGGGCGTTAGCACGCGTT
>CAZIIV010000231.1:0-4517 GCA_964539365.1 uncultured Desulfobacteraceae bacterium
CTATCCCGGTTGAACACCCGAAGGGTGCCCGGTTCAACAGGACAGACGGGGCTGGGCAGGCTGGGTAAAAATTTCATCCCAGTACGATCTTCCGGACCTACGGGACAAGCGGGCTAAAGGTTCTGGGGTTCAGCGTTCAGGTGTCAGTGTCAATAGACAAGGTACAGCGTTTACCAATGGGCCTGATTTACATCCGGCCGAGTGGCGTTGTTGTGGACACAAAAACCATATATTAAGCCATATTATTATATTGACATAGACGCTAAATTGCTCTATTTTAATTGTATGAAAAAACAATCTGATTTTGAGTGGAATTCCGCTAAGGATATACTGAACCAAAATAAACATGGTGTCTCCTTTGCACTAGCTCAGCTTGCTTTCCTGGATCATAATCGTGTCATTTTAGAAGACATGGAACATAGTGATGATGAAAAACGGTATTATTGTCTTGGTAAAGTTGCTGGAGCAGTTATGACCGTAAGATTCACTTATCGAAAAAACAAAATCAGAATTATTGGCGCCGGATATTGGCGGAAAGGGAAAAAGATATATGAAAGGGAAAATAAAATACACGGATGAGCCTATGGGAAAGGTGAAGGTCATTTCCGACTTCCTTCCTTCACCTGAAGAACTGGTTCTGAAAGACGAAACCGTTAAGGTTACTATTGCTCTCAGCAAAACCAGTGTAGAATTTTTTAAAAAAGAGGCAAAAAAATATAACACTCAATACCAGAAAATGATTCGCAGACTATTGGATGAATATTCGACCCATCAATCCTAATTTCAGGCCTAATTTCAGGCCTAATTTAAGGGCTAATGAAGAATCCAGACCTTGAAAGCATATAGAAGATGAACGTCGAACATCGAACGTTGAACATCTAATAATGCTGATTATATCGAATTTTGGGGAGGCTATTACGAATCGTCTGTTTTTATCGTATCTAATTAGTCGCGACAGTCAAGTGAACTAAAGTTTGAAATGAGCTAAAATGAGCTAAAGTTGTTGAATTCTATCAATTTTATAAAATGATGGAGCGAAGCCTATCTAACCGGGGCGGTAACCATGCCAGAGGCGGGCAAGCTTTGAAAATCGCTCAACTTGGAAATATTATTTTTTTTAAAAATGATTTTTTTCGGGTTCTGGGTATCACATAAAGTTAGGGATGCCCCCCATTATAAGACGACAAGCATTCACTTTATGAAAACAATGATGAAAATTCCCTAAGATATAATCAAGGCCCTACATATTGGTTTTAAATGACCGTCGATGAATATCCTGTGGAACCGCAGATAAACGCTAATGGACATAGATGTTTAACCACGAAGGGCACGAAGAAACACGAAGATTTTATTTTTTTCTCTTCGAGACTTTCGTGTGTTTCGTGGTTTCGACGTTGAGATTCTGAGCAAAGGTTTTTAACCTCCGATCCAACGTAAATAAGGGTGCCCTTTGCCTAACTACTCATAATGTCCGCGAAAAGAAGTGATATCAATTTCTTTAAGTGATTCATAAATAGTATAAATCAGTCTATCCTTGTGGTTAATCCGACGGCTATAAACCTCTTTCTCAAAATATTTGAGCCTTTCCGGCTTCCCCGTACCTTCTCTTGGGTTAATCATTAGTTCCCTTACCAGATCAAACGATTTGATATAACTATTTTTATCGTTCCGCCGAAACCAGTCCAAGTCTGATTGAGCTTTCTTAAGAATATTGATTCTATACATCACTAAAAGCTTCCTCAGGACTCAAACCTTCCGGTTTTCTCCCCTGATCTCTTATAGCATGTGACTCTAGCAGTGCAGTTATTGATTCCTTATCACTGAGAAGTCGAAGTGTCTCTTTAATGTTTGACCATTCCTTTTCGTTCAGCACAACAACTGAGCCCTCATTTGAAGCGATGACTGTTTCATCGTTGTCATGGATTGTCCTATAAATAATATTTTCTAAATCATTAATGGCTTTATCTAATGTAACTGTTCGCATATTGACCTCCTGAATAATATACTATTTATACTATAGGGATCTTAACAACTAGTCAAGAACCGTAAGCGATTTAATTGGGGTCGGACATTGCCGAAAAGGGAAAAAGATATATGGTGTCCCCATTATACGACCGACTAAGAAGTTTTCTGAAGTCTTTCCGAAATCCATATTTTGATAATTGATTGGCGGGGGACCCCTAAGCGCCTGGCCTCTTTGTCCAGGGAACGAATCATCCATAATGGAAAATCGACATTAACCCTTTTCTGCGACTGATCGGGTCTTCTCGCTTTAGAAATATCCAGGTGCTCCAGGATACTTTTTCCCTCGTCAAATTTCTTGTCCAGTTCCTTAGCTTTCATATCGTTCAACCTCCTCGTCCCTGGCCCTTCGGACTGAGATAATCCTGACACAGAAAAACCGGCAAAGGAATAAGATTAATTATTACACCATCATCTTTTATCTTATCCTGCTTGTCATAGGTTATGATTATCCCGTGAGACGTACCTGATCGTTTACAGGCTGTACGGATTCCTTTCAGTTCGCGGGACAGGGTATGCGGATCACTGATATCACTGCATACCTGGATGACACCTGTGATACCTCCGGACTTGGATACGGTAACAAAATCACATTCATAACCGTTTTTTAAGAAATAAATTTGACCCTCTCTCCTCCTCAGTTCCCAGAATACGACCTGCTCCATGGCTTTGCCCCTATCAGCAGAAAACTTGAAAACAACAGAATTGATCAGCCCATTATCGATAATAAAGACTTTTCTTTCGCCAAATTCCTGAATCGACAACTTTGGAGAATATTTCTTCAATGTCTGCACCAAAAAAATTGCCTCCGCATATTCCAAAAACTCATAAAGGCTGTTTTTACCGATTCTGATCCCGGATGACTTGAGGTCATTGTAAATACGATTGATCGAAACCTGTTTGGTCGCGCTGCTGAAGAGACGTTTGATAAAGAATTTCAAGGCAATGAGATTTTTGATTTCATATCGTTCAACAAGGTCCCTGAAAATCGTTACATCAAAATATTCCTGAAGAATCCGATACCGCACCTTATCATCGTCAATTGACACCAGCTCCGGGAAGCCGCCAAATTCGAGGTATGATTCCAGAGCATTATAAATGGCGCCTTTTGTTTCCGGGATGTAAAAATCAACGATTATTCCTCTGAAACTTAAATATTCCCTGAAACTTAAAGGGAAGACCTCATAGCTGATACTCCGTCCACGCAAAGAGGTCGAAATTTCTGAACTCAGCAACCTGGCGTTGGAACCGGTTAGAAAAATATGACTGGAAACCGTGTCATAGATCCTTCGCACAAATTTTTCCCAGCCGGGAAGATTTTGAATCTCATCAAAAAAGAAATAACAGGATGCCATATCACGACCAGGATATAACTCCTGGTACGCCTGCAAAATCAGATCCGCTTCATGGGTGACAAGGTCTAAACGCTCGTCTTCAAAGTTGAGAAAAATAAAGTCGGTCTTATCCTTTTCCAGAAGTAACTGATCAATAAGCTGATACAGCAAAAATGTTTTTCCGCTTCTTCTGGCGCCGACAAGGGTGATGATCTTCTCCACATTAAGGGGAATAACAATTTCCCTGGCAGTGTATTTGGGAAGTGGCTTGTGATGAAATTGACGAATAAGTGACTTTATGATTTCTTTCTTTTCCATAAAGAAATAATAGAGCAATCATTTCTTTATGTCAAGGACAGAGTAAGTTAGTTCGCTTCGCTCACAATTGGCCTCCGGCCTCGCTTCTCTCCGAGGCGTAGGATCGTAACTCTACGAGCCGGAGGCCAGCCCATAGGGCTTACATGCCGGCTTCCGGCTCGTAGAGCCTAGGCTCGGAGAGAGGGTAGGGCCTACGCCCCAGAGGGAATGATGGAACAATGGAATAGTGGAATGTTGGGTCTTTTTTTGCATCGCATTAAAAGATCTTTAATCTGAAGAACTTGTAAAAAGCTGAGTTATACCGCGATGCGGCAGTCTATGAGTAACGAAGTCCGCTGATTTTTGCTGCCTGTTATTATTGTCATTAACATAAATAATTTCAGAATGTTCCGGCATTTTATCGAAATGACTTCGTTGGAAGTCCGATTTAGACGGTTTCGTAATCTGAAGAGTGCTCCTTTTTCTCGATAAAATCATATTAAGTCGACTTTACTAATGAGCAACTTCATGTTATAATGATTTTACCATGGAAAAAATACTGAAACGATATCTGAAGAAAACTGTCGAACAGGACCTCGTCGAACGCATGGTCTTTATAGGCGGCCCCCGGCAGGCAGGAAAAACCACATTTGCCCTGACCTTTCTTTCCAACGCGACCGAAAGCCATCCCGCCTATCTGAATTGGGACAATATTGCGATTCGTTCTTCGCTGCTCAAGGGTCAGTTGCCGGCCAACCAGAAGTTCATCGTCCTGGATGAGATTCATAAATTTGCACGCTGGCGCAATTTGGTTAAGGGATTTTATGACAGCAATAAGTCCAGTGTGTCCTTTCTAATTACGGG
>CAZIIV010000232.1:0-4513 GCA_964539365.1 uncultured Desulfobacteraceae bacterium
CTGTTTGAAAATACTGGATTCCGGCTTTCGCCGGAATGACGGAAAACGGTATTTTTAAAGGACGTATCATGGCACCCCAAGAAAAAATAGTTGAGCGAAGGAAGCATAAACGGTTTCTGGTTCAGGAGGGAGTATATGCATTGCTCAAGAACAACTCCTCCGTATTGGGTCAAATCAAAAATATAAGTAAAGGCGGGCTCGCTTTCAGTTATATCGTTGATGAAGCGCAAATGCACGAAGCCTTTAAGGTTGATGTATTTGTAAGTGAGATGGGGTATTGTTTAAAAGATGTACCTTCTAAAAAAATTTCGGATTTGCAGATAGATAACAAACTCCCCTTCAGCACTTTTTCAACAAGGCAAGCGGGTATCCAATTTAATGAACTGAATGACAGTCAATTATCACAGCTGGATAATTTTATGCGGGATTACACCACCGGCGAGCAGAATTAAAAAATTCCAACATTTTTCTCTTCAAAAAAATACGACGTATCATCCAAATCCGTCCAACACTGGGTTCAATCTTAGCAAAAACAGTCTTGATTTACCTCCCCCTTTTATTCCCTTGATAATTACAGAAAAACAAGTTAATAAAACCCAGTTGCACGATTGAACGATAAATCATAATTAACGAGGGACCAAATGCCCGCGCCAAGCTATTGGGCCGATAATTATGTTGAAAAAAAGCGCTCCGGGGAAAATGCCGTCCGCTTGATTAAACCCGGTCAAAGAGTGTTTATCGGTTCCTCTTGCGGAGAGCCTCAATATCTGGTCCGTAAACTTGCGCAAGCGTCGGACACGTTTACGGACATTGAAATCGTGCGTCTCCTCAGCCTTGAAAGCACCCCGCTAACCTTGATTGCGGATAAAACAAAAGACCGGAGCTTTAATATCCGGTCATTTTATCTGGGATCCGCCAAGACAAAGAGTCTTGCAAAAAACAAGCGGTTTATCACCCCCATGAATCTTTCTGCGGTGCCCCAGCTTTTTGAATCCCGGCGGCTTCCCGTACATGTGGCCCTTGTTCAGGTGTCTGAACCCGATGATTTCGGATGGATGAGCCTGGGAATTTCCGTAGACATAACCATGGCTGCAGCCATGTCCGCCGACCTTGTCGTCGCCCAAGTAAATTCCAGCATGCCCCGTGTGCTGGGCAGAAGCTTTATCCATGTCAACGATGTGGATGTCATTGTGGAGCATGAAGAGGACCTTCTTACCGTTGGCGAGCTTCCGGAATTAGAAACCGCCAATGTTATCGGGCGGCTGATTGCGCGGCTTGTTGATGACGGTTCCACCATTCAAATCAGCCCGGGTACAACCCCACAGGCCACCCTTCTGGCATTTTCCGACAAAAATGATCTCGGGGTTCACACCCAGTACCTTACTACCGATATCATGCGGCTGGTTTCAATGGGGGTGATTACCAACCGGAAAAAGGGATTTAACGAAGGCAAAATCGTTGCAAGCAGTGCCATCGGCACAAAAAATCTTTATGAATATCTTGATGATAATCCGGCCATTGAGTTTCATCCTTCAGACTATGTCAATGATCCCGGCGTTATTTCCCGTCATAATAAAATGGTCTGTATGAACGTGCCCATGGCCATGGATCTTACCGGTCAGGTTGCTGCCGATGCACTTTCCTACAACCATTTTTCCGGTGTAACCGGTATGCTTGACTTTATCAGGGGCGCATCGCGATCTGCAGGGGGAAAATCTATACTCATGTTTACCTCAAGAACCATGGATTCTAAAAAAAGCAGGATTGTTCCGATGTTAAGTGATACGGCCATCGTGGTCCCAAGAGGTGATGTTCAATATGTCGTTACCGAATATGGTGCGGTAAACCTTTTCGGTAAAAGCCTTCAGGAACGGGCCATGGCAATGATCAGTATTGCCCATCCTGATTTTCGTGATGAACTTTTGTTTGAGGCCAAAAAAATGGAACTCCTCGGTGCGGAGCGAACCCTTTCTCAGTCGGCTTATAGCATATTTCCCATTAAACTGGAAGAAACACGGGAGATTAATGGCACCCGGGTCACCATAAGACCGGCAAAACCGGTGGATGAAAGAAGAATCCAGGAACATTTTTACAATCAGGATAAAAATGACATATATTCCAGATTTTTTCAGGCCAGGACCCGGTTTGTCCGCGACGATGTGGAGAGGATGTTCCAAATCGATTATATTAAAAATTTAACACTGCTTGCGGTTGTCGGAGAATTTGGTTTTGGAAAGGTTGTCGGCGTTGGGGAATATCTGCTGGACCCGGCCAAAAACATGGCAGAGGTTGCCTTTTCCGTGAGCAAAGACTGGCAGGGAAAAGGGTTGGGAAGAATTTTGATGCAAAAACTGTGTGAAGCTGCCCGTGAAAACGAAATCTCAGGTCTTTTCGCATACACGATGCCGAGAAACCAAAGTATGATAAAACTTTTTAAAAGCCTGCCCTATAAAGTCCATACGGTTTATGACGGCGAATTGGTTGAATTGACCTGCAGGTTTAATGAAATCCAATGATATTAAATTTTATAAATTTAACTCATCTATTGACAAACAAACAATCACAATATAAATAACACTATTTGGCAAAGTTTAATGCCGATTCTTTTCCATATAAAATACTATAACTTTTTAAGTTTATTTAGAAAATCATAGTTTTTCTTTTTACATAATTCTGTTTGCGATACCGTTTAACAATGGCTGCCAATCTACCGATGTAGATAATTTATAATCAAATCTATTCTAAGAAAGGAGGGGAGATTTTTTTGTTTATGACCCGAGGGGTTTGATGCTACGGATCTTTTGGGGCCAATTCATGAGATGTGAAACGTAATGCTCATTAATCATCAACTAACTTTTTATCGTATAAAGGAGGGAACATTGGGCTTTGAAATACACAAAGAATCTTATACCGGCGCCATAAAGGAGATTACCCTGGGTAAAGGCGACAAAGCGGTTACCGTGGGTGGTGAGACATGCTATCCTTTTTGTACTTTTGAAGGAGACATGCCCCACAAGCCGGTACTTGCTATGGAAGTGTGGGATATAGAGCCGGACGAGTGGCCGGAAGCCGCGCTCAGCCATTTTAAGGATGTTCTTTCAGATCCGGCTGCCTGGGCCAAAAAATGTGTTGATGAGTTTGGTGCCGAACTGATTGTTCTCCAGTTAAAGAGCACCGATCCGAACTCTCAAAATGCCAGTGCGGATGAGGCATGCGCAACCGTTAAAAAGGTCCTTGACGCCATTGATGTTCCGTTGGTTATCTGGGGTACCACCAACGTTGAGAAAGACGAGGAGGTGTTAAAGAAAATTGCAGAAGAAACCCATGGCGCCAATATTACGTTAGGGCCTGTTGAGGACGAGAACCACAAAGGAATTGGTGCTGCCGCCATGGGGTATGGGCATATGATTATTTCATCTTCGCCCATCGATATTAACCTGGCCAAGCAGGTCAATATTCTGCTTGAAAATCTGGGAATGCCGCTGAATCGTATGATCGTGGATCCCACCACGGGTGGTTTGGGATATGGAATGGAGTACAGCTATTCCGTGATGGAACGGCTTAGTATGGCCGCATTGACCCAGGGGGATGATAAGCTCCAACTTCCGATTATCAACAACCTTGCCAACGAGATATGGAAATGTAAAGAAGCCAAGCAAAGCGTTGACGAGGCGCCGGTCCTGGGGGATCCGGAGAGACGGGGGATCCTTATGGAAGCCGTGGCTGCCGTCATCTATCTTCTGGCAGGATCAAATGTTATGATCATGAGACATCCGGAGGCGGTCAGGCTGACCAAGGCGTTTATCGACTTGATTACCAACGGCGGAAGTGCTGCGGATGTTGCTCCCATAAGCAAACAGATGGATGATATTGACATCGATTTTGCATCTCTTGCACCGGAACCGGACCTGAGTCTGGAAGGAGAGGAACCCAAGAAAGCCGCACCCGCCAAAAAGGAAGCGCCCAAGGCCGAAAAGAAAGCGGCGCCCAAGAAAAAGCCTCCCGCCAAGAAGGCGGCGCCAAAGGAAAAAGAGGTAAAGGAGGTAGACAAGGCTGAAGCGGAAGCCAAGGCCAAAGCTGAAGCGGAAGCCAAAGCCAAAGCCGAAGAAGAAACCAAGGCCAAGGCCGAGGAAGACGCCAAAGCCAAGGCCGAGGAAGACGCCAAAGCCAAAGCCGATGCAGACGCCAAAGCCAAAGCCGATGCAGAGGCCAAGGCCAAGGCCGAAAAAGAAGCCAAGGCCGCAGCCGAGGCCAAAGCCAAAGAAGAAGCCGCAGCCAAACGCGAAGCCGAAGAACAGGCGATTCGCGAACAGCGCGCCAAGGAACGGGAAGAGCGGATGGCCAAAAAAGAAGCGGCTCCGGAAAAAGTTTCCATGACCCCGGCAAAAGAGCAAAAATCCAAAACAAGCAAGTTGTTGGACCGGCTGAACAGAATGCACAAAAGAAAATAAAACGACGAGGAGGAACCTCCAATGGCAGAAGAAAAAAAAGTAGTAAAGGCAGAGAAGCCGAA
>CAZIIV010000233.1:0-4509 GCA_964539365.1 uncultured Desulfobacteraceae bacterium
CCAGGGACGAGAATAGAACCTTGAACCCCTGAACCTTTGAACCGTGAACGCCTACGATATTTGATGGCCGTCGCGAAAGCTCGAGATTTTTAACGGGGTTGCTTTTAAAAAGCAAGTATCAAAACATGTGCCATTCGGGAATCACTTTCTATCAGCTGAAGACGAAGCTGCTTGGCCGATTTGGCCTCACCCGGGAAAAATAGAAAGCCATGGGCAAGACTTTTGGGCATGACGGCAGTATTTTGAAGTGATTTTTCACGTAAATCATCAATAATTGATCTGCGGGCATCGGTTGAGGCGGCTCCGGAAACCCCCCCCAGGGTGGCTCCGGCAGCGGCACCCACTGCGGCACCCTTACCTGCTGCACTGGCGACATTTTCGCCGGATACGATGCCTATGGCTGCTCCGATAATGGATCCTGCGGCAGCTCCCAGAAAGCCGTGATATGCCCCTTTTTCAAAGATTTTTTCTGTTTTGGCATATTTAGTCGCTCTTTCATATGCGATTTCCCTGCTTAAAATTGGCCACAGGTTACCTTTTTCATCTTCCAGAAATGTCTGTTGCGCGTTTATTTCCAGAGAGCTCGGTCCCTGGTTGTCGAATATCACCTGAACCGGAAGCATTCCGGCACCGTGAATATCAAATCCGAAAGCTTCCTTAGTCCGTGCAGGGTCTACAAAAGCGATGGCCGCCACTTGAGCGCCTGCGATATTTACGACATTATTTAATGAAGCCGGGGACTTAAAAGGGAGCGGCTTGACTTTGTAACTGGTGGAACAGCTTGTTGAAAAAACAATCACCATGGTTAAAAAAATAAGCGAGATGTATTTTTTCATAATGAATATTCCTAACCCGGACAAGCCGGAACCGAACAGGATTTTACAACTAAGAAACTAAGTTCAATTTTGCATTAAATTTAAATATAGTACCTTTAGAAAAAATTGCAACGTTAGTTGAATCAAAATACTTGTTCACGAAAGGTTGGGTGTAACTTCAGGGAAACCATTTTTGTGCCAGCCTCTGAAATTATAATACTCCTGAAGCATGGTTTCGAGCTCTTGTTTTTTAATCCCGTGCCCTGTTTTAAGCATTTCTTTGTAAAAGCGTTCCGGGAGAGAGTCATGTTCAGGCTTCAGGCCTTCCCGTATATTAAAACACCGAATCAAGGTCGAGATTTCACCGGCTCTTTTTTGCAATGCGGCTTTGTCCTGTTTTAAGCCGGTGCTCATTTGGATAATCTCACCCAAACGCTCCCAGGGATACATATCTCTGTAAAATCGGCACAGAATGAGGGTATCCATAAGCGTCAGACGGTCTTCGAAATCGATAAAAAGCTCGGCTTTACCCTCGATGGTCTCCGGGGCGATCAATCCTTTTATCTCCGGGTGATGGAACGTTGCCCTTAAATGGCATGCGCCACGATCGGCGGTGGCAAAGGCCAGCCCGCATCCTTTGAGAACCCTCGGATCATAACCGGGCAGTTCAAGACCTTTAACATGCACCGCCACGTCTTCCATATTCCAGGTCCGGGCCGCATGTCTGATCCCCCGGGCCAGAATGTCACCGATGCCCTGTCGGGCTGCGATTTTTTTGAGTAAACCGGCGACGGCATCCACATCTCCATATTCTATCCGAAAATCAATTTTTTTTCTTCCGGCGGCCTCAATGGCAAATCCACAGAGATTTCCTGCGGATATGGTATCCATGCCCAGACGGTCGCAGATATCATTCAAATAGGCGATTTCTTCAATACTGTCGATCATGCACAGACCGCCAAAGGCAAAAATGGTTTCATATTCAGGCCCTTCGATTTTCAGACCGGCATAGGGGCCGTTTTGCACCGTCGTCATCCTGCCGCAAGCGATAAAACATTTCGCGCATGCACGGGGCTGAACGTTGCACCGCTGATGCAAAGCCTCAGCACTGATATTTTTCCATTTATCAAAAAAACCTTCAGACCAGTACCGGGTCGGGAATGCGTTTATCTTATTGACGAACTCGACCATCATGGGCGTACCCATCTTTTTGTACGCCTGAACAACCGGGTTGTGTTTTGATTCTGCAGCAAGCTCCTTTGAAAACGTTGTCACTCGTTTTTCATTAAACAACGGTCGTTTTTTACTGCCCTTAAAGACGACGGCCTTAAGATTTTTTGACCCCATGACCGTTCCCACGCCGGTCCTTCCGGCGGAACGCCAGTAGTCGTTTTCGATAACCGCAAACCGAACAAGGTTTTCTCCTGCCGGACCGATAACCACGGCTCCGGATTTTGTTGCGCCGTTGCCGAATTTTTGGTTTACGGCATTTTCGGTTTCATAAGTATCCATTCCCCAGATATCGTTCGCATCATGGAATTCCGCTCCCTCGGGTTCTATGACAATGACGGCCGGGCGCATGCTTTTGCCCCTGATAACGATGGCGTCGAATCCTGCCGAATCGATGGCTTCGGGCACTTTTCCGCCGGAGTAAGATTCAGAATAAAAACCGGTCTGGGGTGACTTGGTATAGACTCCGTACCGGCTTGAGCCCCATATCATGCTGTTGGTAATCGGACCGGTTGCGAAAATCAGGCAGTTGTCCGGTGAGAGCGGGTTAATGCCTTTGGGATTCATTGAATACAGGAGATATGAGGCCAGACCTTTGCCGCCAAGGTATTTCAACAGCACGGTATCCGGTAAGCTTTCGATATCATAGGTTCTATGGGTTAGATCGACTTTTAAAAATCTGCCGTAAAAGCCATACATTATTGATTCTCCAGCAAATGGGGCGGAGCCCCTGAGTTCATAGTAACGGAATTTCCTTTATTGGACGCAGATAAACACAGATTGTCAAGATTCTTAAATTAAATAATATTATCCGAGCTTATCTGCGAAAATCTGTGTCCCATTCAGCTTGTTATGTCCAGCGGCCGGGGATAACGGTCCGGCAGTATTTGCATTGATTTCCGTCCAGGTTGTAGGTCGGTATAAAATATCCGATCCGCTCAATTATCAGTTTTTTGCAATTGTGGCAATAGGTGTTGTTTCCCTCCGGATAAGAAGCGTTGCCCACATAGACATAATGGATTCCTTCGGCCATGGCAAGCTCGCGAAACCGGACAAGGGTTGAGATTGGAGTGGAAGGCAAACGATCGAGTTTGTATCTGGGGAAAAAACGTAAAAAGTGCAAGGGATAATCAGGCCCGAGGTTTGTAAGAATCCACCGGCACATCTGTTTTATCATTTCGGCATCATCCACATACCCGGGAACAATCAGGGTGGTCATCTCAAAATGGACTCCCTGTTGGTGCAGTGTCTTGAATGTATTTAACACGGGTTGCAACCGGCCGCCGTTCAATTTCCGGTAAACGGCATCGCTGAAGGATTTGAGATTTACATTGGCGGCGTCCAGCACGCGGCACAGTTCCAGGAGCGGTTCCGGATTAATATAACCGTTTGAAATCCATAAATTAGAAATTTTCTTATCTCTGGCCAGCCGGGCGGTATCTATCATATACTCAAAAAAAGTCGTGGCTTCGGAATAGGTGTAGGCGATGGACTCGCAGCCGGCGCTCCGTGCGGTTTTTACCACATCCGCAGGAAAAAGTTCGTAATGGCGGACCTGGTGAGGTTTGACCTGGGAAATTTCCCAGTTCTGACAATTCAGGCAACGAAGATTACAGCCGGTGGTGGCGATGGAAAAGGCTTTTGACCGGGGTTTGAAATGATACAGCGGTTTTTTTTCAATGGGATCCACATTCATACTGCAGGGGTTGCCGTAGGTCAGGCTGTAAAGCGTGCCGTCCATATTGACCCTGGAACGGCAGACACTGCGGTCTCCGGGGGATAACAGACACCTGTTGGGACAGATACCGCACATGACCAGCTTGTTATCCAGCTTTGTATAATAATATCCCTCGCGAGACCATTTCCACAATTTTTCAGGTGCATCTTTTTTAAAAACATGGCCGCGGATATCCGCCGGTCCCGCGGCCGCACCCGCGTCTATGGAAAAGGGCCGGAACGCATGGGCCTGAACCGCGCTGCAAAGCAATCCCGCACTGCAATAAAGAAAATGACGTCGACTAATTTTTTTCATGACGCACAACCATAACCATTAAACTGCACAGCTTAAGCCCGATCAAACCGGCCGCAGCCCATATGATCCCGCAATAGGGGATCAATACGACGCTTGTGACCAGGGTTCCGCATGCGGCTCCGATAAGATCGGCAGAAAAGGTTCGGGTGACCGCCGGGGCGTCTCCGCCTCGCAAATAAAGAGCAACCGGGAACTGGAACCCGCAGATCAGCGAAATTGCAAAACCGAAAACCAGAAAAAAAGCCACCGGCAGATCATACCCGCCCTGCTTTATAAGGATAATCAACAGACCCATCAGGGCAATCAGCAGACCATCGGCAACCGCCAGGGTCTGTTTGCTTCTGTGACGAAGTCTGTCGCCGAACCAGGCACCGGGCAAAAGGCCGGCCAAAAAAACGGTGACAATCATACCGATTTGCAGATAAATATAAC
>CAZIIV010000234.1:0-4482 GCA_964539365.1 uncultured Desulfobacteraceae bacterium
TTTAATCAAGACCTTTTTACATCCGATTCCCTGCTTTTTCAGCTACTTGACTTGGTCCGACCCCAACACCACGGTGGTCTTAGTTGCAGGAACTGTGTTTGGGTCTTAAGGTGGTGCCCCGGACTTTGAAACAGAGGTCTTGAGCTCTATCGTATCTCTTGGTGAAAATGGTTTTTCCGGCCACGGCTTTGGCCTTGACTTCGATATTGGTGGCATCGCAGGGGATGGAGATTTCCCGGGTTTTTCCGACGGGGAAGCCTCCGCTGGCTTTTTCCTGACGTTCCCCCTTGTAAGTGTATTTGACCCAGAATTTGGTGACATAGGCCGCTTTGTTGCGGACTTTGATCCGCTTCTTGCATTCGGAGGTATCGTCGCAGGAGTGGTATTTGGGTCTCAGGGTGGTGCCCCATACTTCGAAGCATTTATCTTCGGCTTTGGGATAGGTCTTGGTAAAGATGGTTTTGCCGGCGACTGCCTTGGCCTGGACCCGGATGTTGGTGGCGTCGCAGGGAACCGGAAGCCGTTTGATCCGGCCGACGGCGAAGCTGCCGCTGTTGATGGTGGGTTGTTTTTTTCCGTCAATGTAATAGGACAGCGTGGCTTTGGCCACATATCCGCCGCCGATTTTATTTTTGATGGTGATGTGTTTGAAACAGGAACCGGTATGGGTGCATTCGGCGTATTTGGGATGCAGGGTGGTTCCCCAGACATCGTAGCACACATCGGCTGCCTTGGGATAGGGTTTTGAGAAGATGGTTTTCCCGGCGACGGCTTTGGCGTGAACCCGCATTTGGGTGGCATCGCTGGGGACTTCCACTCGTCCGGACTGGCCCACCGGGAAGCGCCGTTCTTCATTGTAGTTTTCTCCCTTCCAGTTGAAGGTGACGGTCAGTTTGGTGACATAGGCCCCTTTTACGATGACGTTGTTGACTCTGACGACTTTGGTTTTACCGGGTTTGTCATAGCAGGCGGTGTATTTGGGTCTCAGGGTGGTCCCCCAGATTTCGAAGCACAGGTCCTTGGGGGTGGGGTAGCTTTTGGTGAATATATGCTTTCCCCCTACGGCTTTGGCTTTGACGGTGATGTTTTTGGCATGGAGAGGAATCAGTTTGGTGCGGGATTGACCCACCGGGAAATTGTTTTTATCATGTCGGCGGAATCCCCGAACATCGTAGGAGACTGTCAAGTGGACGTTGAAACTGCCTTTGCCGATCAGATTTTTGACATTGACTTTTTTGTATTTCAGAGGTCTGGCAGCCACCCAGCAGGCATCGTATCCGATCTGGTGACATCCGTAACCGACCCATCGGTATCCGTCCATACCCCATCGGTCCGTCCAGGAGTTTCGGATCCGCCAGGCTTTTTTGGCATCATCCCATCCGACGATGGCAATGACATGATTGGTGGGTAACGGGGGTTTGGCCCGCTGCACTTTTTCCCTTTCCGCTTTGGTGCCCCATCCGCTTTTTTTGAATTTATCGGTGGTTTTGAGGC
This sequence comes from uncultured Desulfobacteraceae bacterium, assembly GCA_964539365.1. Lineage (GTDB taxonomy): Bacteria > Desulfobacterota > Desulfobacteria > Desulfobacterales > UBA11574 > S5133MH16. The sequence goes on from CAZIIV010000234.1 coordinate 1,495, forward strand.
AACTGATGACGGCACCGTACTTGCATATCGCCTGTTTGATTTCCTTGTTCGAGGGGTAGAGAGGATTGGCTTTATCCACAAATCCCCAATCCAGAGTCCGATAATTGGTGGAAGCATCCTGAAAGGGGCAGGAAAAGTTTTTCCCCTGATATTTCAATTGATCTTCCGAGGCGATACGGTGTTTTTTCATCCACCTCAAGGGGATGGTGGGTGTGGATCCGGAACAGGATCCATGACTGCAACTGATGATGTGCTGTTCCGAAACATTGATGTTTTTGGGATGAATGTTGTTGACGATACAATAATTGATTTCATAGGCTGCGGCCGCTGCAAATGCCCAGCAACTGCCACATCCCTCCTGGCGCCTGGCCTTTGGCACCACACCGCAGTCTCTGGCATCGAAAGACCTGAGGTTGGACTTGCAGTCGCACCCGAGAGTTTTGGCTCTCATCAGCGGCTTTTTGAACTTCATCTTTTTTTTCTGGGCAAACAGGGAGGAATGTCCGGAAAACATGACCGTTGCGGCAATGAAACAGAACAGGATCCCCCAAAATGAAATGCTTGAAACCTTGCGTTTGAATTTCATGTATAACTCCTTAAATAAACATAAAATTGGGCGAATGAATCGAGGAGGTTATTTCAGCACAGACGCATATTGTGACTATGATTCTCATCCTTTGAGTTCAAGGAACAAACGATACCTTTCCACTAGACTGCTTCCTCCGGAACATCATACCGCTATTTAAAAAAAAAATTGTCAAAAACAGACCGGTGAAACCGTTATTTTTTCTTTAATGCCTATGCACTTCAGTCCTAATTCCGACTTGACGGAAAATAGGTTAATCCGTTTGAATTTTGTTTTTATAAAACTGGGTGTTACTGAGTATTCATTGCGCATTAATATAGCCTCAAAAACACAGAGCAAGTTTTTTAAGCTCCCCAAAATCGAAAGTTTGAACAAAAATTGAATGGATTTCTGCCCTCATCATCATCAAAAATCGACGAAGCGGTTGAAATCATCAAGATCGCGGTCATTTTTTTCAAAGCGTGTATTTTAGGAGCAAAATACATAGGCATTTTTCTATATCCTCCATTTTTGCGCCAAAAACAAGGCTATTGCCCATAAATAGGGCTATTTTTAAAAAGGATCTTCTTTATTTACAATGTATTATCTTGGTCCGACCCCAGTGCCTTCTGGCTTGATTAAATTTGTTTGATGTTCAATTCCCCTCGGTTTTTCAAAAGTCAGCCGGCCCTGGCTGTCACCTGGGCTGACAGGTTATGCCTTGATTTCATCTGTTGGCAATATCTGTTTTCCATGTCGAATAGTGAGTATGGATATTTGTTTTGTTTCGATATGATAGATGATCCGATAATTTCCGTAAATTAACTCCCTGAATCGACTTTCATTTATTTCAGGAACGATCCGTCCAATTTCTGGATTAGATCGAAGCTGTTCCACCTTGGAAAATACTGTATGAATCCATTTTTCTGCTGCCAAAGGCTTATCTTGAGCAATGTAATCAACTATTTCCGATGCCCTTTCAACAACAAGGGGAGACCATACTATTTTCATTAAGGAACTCGCTTCATTAATTTGTCTTTTGCCTTTTGGTGGGTGATCCCCTCTCCTTTTGCCAGTTGGTTGAGAGAGGTTTGAACGTCTGAAAGAAGCTCAATTTTTTCTTGCATAGCTGCAAATTCATTTGCGTCCAACAGTACAGCAACGCCTTTGCCATGCTGCGTGATTATAACCGGACGCTTGGTTTCATGGATTTGTTTGATATAAGAAGCCATGGCATTTCTGACTTCTGACATTGACCTGATGTCTTGATCGATTTTGAAATTTTGCATTTTGCACCTCTCTTGGTATTAATTTTGTACATAATAACATGCAAAATAAGGTGCGATCAACTGTTTTTTATAAGGCATAACGCTCAGCTTAACCAGCAGGCAAAAGCATAGCGACCGATAGGAAGCGGACCTTTCCCCTGTCTGAGTTAAAGCTGTTGTTAGCAGTGATTTTATTTAGGATAAATCAATCTTTTCAAAAGGATATCTTCAACGTTCTGTCTCGCATCCAAAACAGATAAAACATAAACTTTCATTTCTGATATTCTGTATATAATTCTCCATGGAGGTATTATTAGTTCACGATATATCAATATGCCTTGGTCTTGAAGCTCTGGTACTATGCGTCCTCGTTCGGGAAGGGTGTAAAGGCTGGTTGCTTTTTGTTTAATTTTTTTTAATATTTTTAATGCGTTGACTGGGCTGTCTTCTGCAATATGTTCAATAATGCTTTTTAAATCATTTTCTGCAACTTCAGCCCATTCAATTTTGTAGTTGCCACTCATTTACGCTTTTCTTTCAGTGAGTTTTCAATATTTCTGAATACGTCCTCCTGTGACTTGGACTTGCCATTTTTAATATCGGTTTCGCCTTGTGAAATCAACTTTAATATACCGATTGCATTACGCATATTTTCATAACTTTTAGGGTCTTGAAGCACAGCTCTCGGTTCTCCATTCTGTGTTATTATTACAGGACGAAGGGTTTCGTTGATTTGATTAAGCAAATCGGCTGCCTTTGATTTAAGATATGTAACAGACTTTATATCACTTGTAATATTCATATTTATCACCTCCAGTCCTCATATAGTACTAAATATGGACCGCAAGTCAAGTTTTAATTTTCGTGGCTGCTAACCAATGAACATACCGCAACCACCCGGAATCTGAAAAATATTCCACGAGAACTTGTTGCGAAGAACCTCTATCGGGGATTTCCCCGGCTAACCCCAACCCCTTTTCCATTTGGCGACAACATCTAATTTTTACAGGCATTCTATCGGTAAAATTTCGTCTTGATTGTTTAAGCGCAATAATGTATACATATCTTTGAATTTACAAGAATATTTTATTCACCTTTTAAAAATATTGTATTAATAGATGACGTTTTTCAAAGGTCTCGCGGCTATTATAGGCT
>CAZIIV010000235.1:0-4453 GCA_964539365.1 uncultured Desulfobacteraceae bacterium
TGTTCGTGGATCTCAATATTACAACTGAAAGGAGGTGACATATGTTGACGCAACCCATCTTTGATAAACTTCAGCAATTACGATTTTACGGTATGCTCAAAGCATTGGAAGAACAAATGCAAATGCCGGATATCGACACGCTTGGCTTTGAAGAGCGTTTTGGTCTGCTGTTGGACCGTGAAATGACCGTAAGAGAAGACCGACGGCTTAAAACCCGTTTGAGAAAAGCCAAGCTCAGACAACATGCATGTGTGGAGGATGTGGACTTCCGTCATCCACGAAAACTCGATAAAACCCTGTTCATGGGGCTTACCGATTGCCGATGGCTCAAAGAACATAACAACGTTCTGGTCATCGGTCCCACAGGCGTGGGTAAAACGTATCTGGCATGTGCATTGGCCCAAAAAGCCTGTAGAGAAGGCTACAGCTCTTTATACTTCAGGCTTCCAAGACTTTTGCACAAACTGAGCATCGCAAAGGCTGATGGGCGTTATGATAAGCTACTTGGTGGCATCGGCCGCACCGACCTGTTAGTTCTCGATGATTGGGGACTTGATAAATTTGTCAAAGAACAAAGACATGATCTTTTAGAAATTCTGGAAGATCGGCATGGACTTCGATCCACTTTGATTACAAGCCAACTTCCGGTAAAACACTGGCACGAAATAATTGGCGACCCAACGCTGGCAGATGCCATTCTCGATCGCTTGGTTCACAATGCCTATAAACTTGTACTCGAGGGTGAATCCATGAGAAAAAAACAATCTAAATTGACATGTATCAAATTCGGACTGTAAATATCAAGCCAGTTTATAATTCATGTGTCCATGCAATATTTCGTGCATCATTTAAAATGAATATCTGGGAGGTATCCAAAGTTTCGCTTCAGATTCTACTACCCCAATATATTGTACAACCTTTCAAATAAAAAAGCGTGAACTTTTAACGTCAATCCACACTTTGTGTTCGATATGTCAAAGTGTACAATGGTAACCGGTGTCCTTTGCAATTCTTTGTATGAGGGTTGTGAATGGAGCGACAGCGGAAGTCGTATCCCACTAAACACATTTGTTTCACTTGACTCCAAACAATAGATTTAAAGATTTGCCAAGACGCCTAAAGAGCCATGAATAAAGGCCATGATGAACAGCAGGATACCAGTTTTTCGGTGAACTCCAAACTTAACCTTGATCCAGCGCAAGCCGGTAAAAAGCTGAAACAGCAGCAACAGAAAATTGATGACCCCCAAAATAAAAATAATAGAAATGCCGCCGATAACCATAGCAAGACCTCTTATTCCTTTATTTATGTTACTCTTTCAGGCTGATTGTCTTATTAACCGACCCCTGGCTGCCATGTATGTTGCAGTTGGCCTCGGCCACAATCTCCATCGGCTCATTAACCGTTAGTTTTATTTCTTTAGTAAATTTGGCGCCCTCCGGTCGGTTTCCCGCGGAATATTCCCAGAAAGCCGCTTCCTTGCCATTTACTATGACTTTCACCCAGTTCGTATAATGGAAAGAGTTGTTGGCGCTGTGGGTGACATGGATCTTGACCGTAATTTCAGTTCCTTTAGCTACCTGGTCGGGGGCCTCAATGGTCGCAACAGATTTGTCAGCCAGGGATACCCCATAATATAAAGTAATTACCATGACCAGCACCGTAATCATTATTCCAGCTCTATATATTTTCATGTGTTTACTCCTCCTTGCATAATGAGATTTTCAAAAATATAAAATTAAATTGGGAAAATAGCAATATTTTAAAACGGAACACTCCTTGCCACAGTGCATGGTTCTTCATATCAATTTTACACAGAACACTCCAACAGACAGTGTTGTTTTTAGAAATTATGTAGAATTCCATATCTTGTGGTTCGCCCAAAACCTAAAAGTTTCAGGTATAATTGAGAGTATAGCACGAAAATGGATCTTTTAAAAATGTGTGCTTTCTTCCCAATCCCTGAAATCCTCTAAAACCAATGGATATCAAACCCTGATTGTTTTTAAGGTGTCCAACCCCATATTTCTTGCATCGTTAGCAATGAATACCTTGCCAAAAGTTCAATCCAGGGTTGATCAACTCTGATTACATATATCTTAAAATTCATAAAAACCAAAAAGACAAGCCCAGCGAAATAGGTTTGCCTTGAATGAAAACATGCATTGGATCAATTATAAATTGCCCAGTCTTTTTCCTATTTCTTTTATTCTCTTTACGATCTCTGGATCATCCTCAAATTTTTGAAACATATCAGGTGTAACTTCATTAAAATTTTCAAATTCCTCAGGAGACATCCAACGGGCCGGACCACCATATTGGCAAGTTGTTCCAAAGCCACATATAAAACACGGAGGGGTCATGGTATTGTAGAATAATTTATCCACTATTTCAAAATTAAAATAGCTACTTAAGTGATAGGAAACTTCATTAGACACAATTTCAGCTTCATTACCTCCTACAGCTACTGACACAGCGGGTTTCCCCATGGTCTGAGGATTTACATGGCGTAAAGGAAAAAACCTTTCAAGGAAATTATGGGTAAACCCATTTGCTTTTCTAAAATATACCACTGCTCCAACAATAATAGCGTCTGATTCTACGATTTCATCATACAAAGGAAACATATCGTCCTTCATTACACATCGATTGTTCTTGGCACATTTGACACATCCCATACATGGCTTAATATCCATTTTTGCCAAATCATATATCCTATAGTCCTTACCTGATTCAGTTAACATCATCTCAATTATCCTTCGCAGATTACTATCAGGTTTTGGACTTCCATTAAATCCTAAAAGCATTATCTGTCCCCCTTTTTATGTTTAAAATTTAAATGTTCTTATTAAAGATACCTGGGAGTTAACACACAAATTTAAACAGGTCAAATTCGTGTGCTCACCATTAGTGATCTGCAATTTGCTCCCTTTGCAGATATCGTTACGCGATACAGAATATTTTGATGGAAAAAACCATGAGTTAAACAGCACTACCATTAACCACCAAATCCTCTCTTGACATAGTCAAATTGAAATACCCTTGATAAGTGCCGGGTACTCTTTTCTTTATGAAAAGGAGCTGCGGAAAGAGTAAGGTGTTTTTGCATCTACGCTTTTGGCAATGGTGTGACCAGGATACGATCAATGCGCTTACCGTCCATGTCCACGATCTCAAAGCGGTAGCCTTCCCAGTCGAAATGTTTTCCCATTTGGGGCTTGTTGTCACTGTGCATGAGCACAAAACCGGCCAAAGTCTGAAATTTCCGGTCTTTTTCTTGCATCGTCCTGTCGATGCCTATACTGGCCTGAACATCCTCCAAGGGCATGAAACCGTCCAAAAGCCATGTGCCGTCCTCACGCTGCACGACTGCAGGTTCGGAATGCGTCTGTGGGGTGGGAATGTCACCAACCATGGCTTCCAGAATGTCGTTGAAGGTCACAACGCCGCGGGGTGTGTTATTCTCATCCACCACCAGTGCGAAGTGCATCTGGTCCTTTTTCCGGAATATTTCCAGAAGACGCAAGACGCGCATGGTTTCAGGAACGGATTCGAGTTTATGCAGATGCGTCTCCAGACTCTCTTCCTTTCCCTGCACATAGGCGCCCAGGTATTCCTTGGCCTTGATCACCCCCAATACGCGAAATGGATCATTCCCGGTAACCGGGTAACGAGAATGAGGATTCTGGAGAATTTTTTCAAGGTTCTTTTCCACCGGACCATCCGCATCAAGCCAGATGATCCTGGAATGATGCGTCATCACCGAACCCACCTGAAGATCGTCCAAGCGAAAAACCCGTTCCAAGATATCCCGCTCGGCATGTTCCACCTCTCCGTAGACCACAGCCTCCCGTATCAGACTCCGGATTTCGTCCTCGGTCACTTTAGGTTCCTTGGGCGGACTGATTTTCAGCATACGGACCACGGCGCGGGTGGAACCGCTCAATACATGCACGGCGGGCATAGCCATTCGCATGAACATATACATGAACGGAGCGGTAAGACTGGACATCTTTTCCGGATAACTGACGGCCAACTTTTTGGGAACAAGCTCTCCCAGGATCAGCATCAAATAGGCGATGAGAATGACCACCAAGCCCAGACCCAAGGAGCCACTGTACGGTTCCAGAAAAGCTATTTCGGCCAAGTATTCCTGAAATCTGGCAGCAATGGTGGCGCCGCTGACGGCCCCGGTCAGAATGGCCACCAGGGTGATGCCTATCTGGGCCGTGGACAGGAATTTGTCCGGCTCTTTTTTTAAAAGCAGGGCAAAACGGGCATTGCGGCTGCCCTTGTCTGCCATGGCGTTAAGTCGCACTTTGCGGGCCGCCACCAGGGCCATCTCCGACAGGGCGAAAAAACCATTGACTGCTATCATCAAAAGGATGACAAGTGCTTCAACCCCCATTCCGGACCATTTTTTTGAGAATCCCTGAATTTCAAGGGTTGACAC
>CAZIIV010000236.1:0-4420 GCA_964539365.1 uncultured Desulfobacteraceae bacterium
TTGTTTTTTTACCGCATGACTTATTCCCATGACAGGGCTTGCGTTCACGGGATATCAATTTGAGTGTTTTTGTTCCTGACAATCAATACCGGACAATGCGCTTTGCGAACTACTTTTTCGGCAACACTGCCCATGAGCATGTGCGAAATTCCTGTTCTGCCGTGGCTGCCCATCACAATCAAGTCCATATTTTTTTCCGTGGCCTCTTTGATGATTTCCACAAAGGCCCTGCCCTGCCGTACAACGGTTTCCACTTCAACGGTCTTTTTGATTTGTTCGGCTAACTTGGTTAGCTTTTCGTGTGCCTGCTTCTCCATTTCTTCCGCGAGTTCCAAGGGCGTGAAAACAAGGATCTGGTAATGCTCAAATTCTTGAAGATACTCTACCACGTGCAGCAGCAGAAGCTCAGCATGGTGATGAGACGCTAAAAAGACGGCGTATTCCATAGCGTTAGCGGAGAGTTCCGAGAAATCTATCGGGCATAATATGGTTTTGATTTGCATTTTAAAATTTCTCCTTGAGAAGATATAAATAACAAGGTCCCCTAACTCCGGCGTTTTTGCTTCAAACGGATGGAATGGCTCGAAACGAAAATCCGATATTTGGAAGATAGAACTTAGTCGATCGGTTCCCTTAAAGACAAATTTTGTTCGCTGCTCGACCTGAAAAAGACAATGGAAACCTGAATCTTATTACCACAGAATTATTACAGGTTAAAGACTTTTTCGACTCTTAGAGCCCGAGGCCCGATCACCGGGTTTGTGTTTGGCCCCTGCTAATGGATCGTATTCAAACCCGCTGTAATTTGGTGCAGTTGGATGAAAAGTGGTGCTTGACACTTTGGTCTATGTTTGATAAATTAAATTTATTTGATATCTCAACCCATTGGCTACCATTCGTTGTGCGAGCCTTGAATTTTATATTCAATCAGTTTTCCATAAACCATCTTACCGAGTTGCGCCAATGAACTAATTTTGTACCTGCCATTGAGTATGTTATCTTTCAGTTGATCCATTTGGACGATTCCAAACAACCGGATTGAACAGAGTGAACCGGTAAAAAAATAAAGAATTTCGATTGTTGTCCAAATTCAAAACGCATTTTTAATAATTTAGATTGGAGATACGCCATTATCGAGATCACACAACATAAAGGTGAGTTGACCACGTACAGAATTCTTCAGAAACAGGACCGGAACAGACTTAAAAGCAAACTCAGACAGAGCACCCGTCAAAAAAAGGCCGTTCTGATTATCCCCCTTCTGGCCAGCGAGTTCACAACTGCCGAAAACCGTCCGGTATTTGAGAATATTCTGAGCGAGATAAGACAGGTGAAATATTTCTATCGCATCATTTTCGGTCTGGACCGGGCATCAGAGGATGACGCGTTGTTGTTGCAAGAGCTCTTAAAGCAACATCAAATCAAAAATTACATCATTCAATGGAATGACGGGCCGATTTTTTCCAACGTGTATGATATGCTGAACCATGCCGGATTTGTATTCCTTGAACCCGGGAAAGGAAAGAATGTATTTCTGAGCTTCGGCATCGCGCTTGCTTTGGAAGCCAAGGCAGTGGCCGTAATTGATGCGGATATTCGATCCTTTGAGCGTGTTCAGCTCGACCGGCTCCTGTATCCCGTAGTGGTTCACGACTACGACTTTTCCAAAGCCTTTTACCATCGCATTTCTGGAAAAAAGCTTTACGGACGGGTCAAACGGCTGCTGCTGGATCCTCTGTTACTTGCGTTGAAGAGAAAATTTATGGAAACCAAAGACCATAAGATGCTCGGCCTGATTGACTTTTTGATGCAGTTCCATTATCAGCTTTCCGGCGAGGTTGCATTCAACAGTGAGCTGCTCAAAAAAATGCACTTTGCTACAAACTGGGGAGCCGAAATTTATACACTTATCGAAATTTATCGAAAAGCCACATCGGCGGCTCAGGTCATGTTTTCCCGAAGACCTTTTGATCACAAGCACCAGGAAGTTTCCGAGGCAGATGAAACCAGAGGGCTCAATCGAATGGCCATTGATATTGTAACCACTCTGATCAGCGCTCTTGTCGAGGATGAAGGCCTGGAAATTTCCGATGATTTTTTCCGTGATCTGGCTTTGGTTTATTCAAAGATTGCGGAGCGGCGCATCAAGATATATTCGGATGAAGCTGCATTCAACAATCTTATTTATGATCGCGACCAAGAAGAACGGCTTACACGAAGCGTTTTCCGCAATTGTATATTGCGTGCCGGTGAAATTCTGACAACTCAGTCCCTGATCACGGGGAGGTTTATGCGCGTGATTCACACCTATCCGGAATTTAAGCCGCATTTAGATGCCGGTCTGGCGGAAACAATTCTGTCCGTGGAAAAGCAAATGAAACGCGCCTTTTTTGAATTACCCCAGACGGCTTCCTGGGACCGTATTGCCGAAAAGCTTCCGAACATCTATGACCATCTGTTTGAGGCGATCAAACAGGAAAAAAATTGGTTTTCTCAAAGCATATCAAAGGGGTAGATCGACTACGAAGGGGCGGCTCCGCAGAAGAACGATTCGTTTGTAAAACGGTGAGCGGATCGTATTTGTTGACAATGAGGCTCGAACCGTGTTGTCATTTATCATTCAGCGATACATCGATGGGGATCTTCCAATAGAAAAAGCACGGATACTTTTTGATGAAAGGAAAATATTTTTTTAAGATGAAACCGCGCGATCAATAGCGTTTATCCCCGGCCAGCGATCTAACTGATAAATCTTAATTCTTATTTAAAAAGAAAATTAGACTTTTTACAAAGCCGTCAAGGTTTTATTTCAATTGGAGTCCCCACATCCACTGCAAGCCAAATTTCGTCCATTGCATGGTTTGACACGGCTATACAGCCGTCGGTCCAGTTGAAGCGTTGCGTCATAAACGCTACCCGTCCAAAACCATTCTTTTGGCCGTGTATCATTATATATCCACCCGGGTTTATCCCCAATTTTTTAGCGCGCCTCTTATCGGCTTCATTCGGATAAGATATATGAATAGATTTATAGAACCGGCTGTCTTGATTTTTATAATCTAGAATATATTTTCCTTCCGGAGTGCGTTCATCACCTTTTTTCTGCTTGTGTCCTCTGGGATTCGCGCCAAATGTGACATGGTATTGTTTTAAGATTTTTCCCTGCTTCTCAAGATAAAGTTTTGATTCAGATTTGATTACCAATACCCTGTCGGCTTTTTCCATTCCAAAAGCTACAGCCGGCATTAAACACAGAATTGAAAAGACGATTTTTTTCATTTATTCCATACTCCGACTTGAAAAATTTTATTTAAAATATCACAAAACCGATGATTAAGTCAAGAAATTCAAAGGAATACAACTAATATTGATATCATCCGAAGACTATAGCTTGAAGGCTGCGCTCCCATTGGATAAAAGATATTTTTTTCTGCATTCGTGGTTATGATAATACCCTTGATTTTCAATATACAAAGGTATTATTTTAATGCTGTTTGCAATCCGTTTAGCGGCACGTTACCCATTCACGAGACTTAAAGCAAATTAAGCAAAGATGATACGGAAAGATTCCGAATGAAATAGCACAAGATCTGCCCGCTGTGATCCCCATCGTTATGATCCATGTAGTCGCTCAACGATAATCAAAAAAACTTTTTTGAAAGGAGAACTGAAATGAAGGGAAAGCATGAACACAAACATTTGCACTCACACAAACACACGCATGTCCATGAGCACGAACATGCTCACGGAGACACAACACATTCTCATGAACATACTCATAAACATACTCATGATCACACACATGAACACACTCACGACCATGATCACACCGGTTCACCACATGAACATGACCATGATCACACTGAGGAACACGGACCGCATGATCACGATCATTCCGGGCACAAGGCGGGAGAACATTCACACGATCATTAAACAGGAGTTAAGCAACCTGATTTTAATCCAGGGGATGTGTTTACCTTTTGAACCTGTTAAAATTCGTAATGTGTTGTTCAACATGATGCCGTTAATGACCTCATTCAGTGTACCGTCTCCGCCTACGCAGACCAGAAGTTCGGCATCTTTGGCAATGGCATTTCTTGCAACCATCACAGCATCACCGGACCTTTGTGTCATGTAAATTTCAAAATGACCCATACGATCTTTGGCAACCGATTCAATATAAGACCAGTTTGATCCCGTTGAACCGTTTCCGGCATGCGGATTGACGATAAAAACAATTTTTGACAAAGTCATATAACCCTAAACCCGGAAACTCTGGCCCGTGAATGCTTATTAAGTTCTAAGCATCTGTTAAATCAATCAAATTTAATACGTAAAACCCAAACCTTAAAACCCGAAACCAAACAGGATTTTTTTAATAATTAAATTCCAGCGCCATTTAACGAATAGATACTGGATA
>CAZIIV010000237.1:0-1775 GCA_964539365.1 uncultured Desulfobacteraceae bacterium
AAAGGCGAAGGCGCCATGAAACTGGAAATCTGTTGACCCGAAGCAATGATTATTTTCAAGGAAATTAAAGAGCAAATCGACCAACCTTACGAAATGATCAGATCCGATTTCAGAGAGACAATTGGTCAATATCTTTCTTAGCTGATTGGGTTTTCATCATAAATCAAATCTGAAATATCAAATAAGCGTTTTACCATGAAAATTGGGCTCTTCAAAACCTGTACTTTCTTGCATTAGGTGAAATCTGCTAAATTGACATGTATAAAATTCAAACTGTAAATATCAAGACAAGTTCATTTTTCAGGTATCGTTTTCATATTTCGTGCATCGTTTAAAATGAATACCTGGGAGATATCCCACGATCTGAAACAGGTCTAATTTGGGCAATTTGCCTTACTGATTTGCAATTTGCTCCCTTTGCAGATATCGTTACGCGACACAGAATATTTTGATGGAAAAAACCATGCGTTTTATAGCAGATAGTGCAGGTTTTAGATTGAGGATTCCAGATCGAAATGGTGAAGACTTTATGGCTTTTATTTTTCAAGGTTAAAAGGCATAAATCAGGCAAACGACTTAGCACTTGAAATAGCAACATTGTGGTATCAAAAATGAAAAAGCAGGACCATTTTTGATGACCCTGCCAATACGATGGCCCCCTAAGATGTCGTTATTTTCTCCTGAAAAGATGCACGCACACCCGAGAAACCTTTTAGATTCCACCCCTAACTTCTTTTTTAAAGTATAACCTTTGGAGGCCGTTAGGCCATCTCATGGTTTATTATAGTTTGTTGAAGTTGAGTAGAATTAAGATTAGTATATCGTAGGTACTTCCCTTTGTCAAGACCTTAATGGAGGTTGATAAAGATGTAATCGGATATGTCAATTTGTTGGAGTTGAATGTAAAATAAAAAAGCGAATATAGAGCGTTTCGCTTCAAACCTATCCGGTCCAGCGAATTATCGGTGAAAATTGAAGATAACAAAATACGACACAAAATATTCTTGAATACCAAACCGTGCGCTTCATAGCAGATAGTACAGGTTTCGAATAGATGATTTCCTACCCCAATCTACACCGTTCCTGGAGTAGTTTGCAGGCAAAGTTTATCAATTGTGAATTTTGACTCCAGAGAGCCTGACAATCATTCTTTTTCACCATGGAGTACTTCATGTATCACTTTGCTCAATAATTGGGATTGAAAGGGTTTGGGCATCATACCCTTAAAACCATATTCCTGGAAATTCGACAAAACCGGATCATCTGAATAACCGCTGGAAACGATGGCTTTAACTTCAGGATCTATCTCCAGCAATTTGTTAATCACCTCTTTGCCGCCCATTCCGCCGGGGATGGTCAAATCCAGGATGACGGCATCATAGGGTTTTCCAGCTTCCTTGGCTTCCTTAACCATCCGAATCGCTTCAGCGCCATCCTTTGCAAATTCTGCTTCATACCCCAACATCGCCAGCATTCTCCCGACAACTTTCCTTAACGACGCTTCATCATCCATCACCAGAACCCTGCCTTGGCCTTTTATTACCTTAACTTTCTCCTTTTCAGGAATTGCCTTATCGGAAGCAGGCAGGTAGATGTGAAATGTCGTGCCAACTCCCAACTGGGATTCCACGGTAATGTGTCCATCGTGTTTTTTGATGATGGAATAAGCCGTGGCAAGCCCAAGGCCGCTTCCTTCTTGCTTAGTTGTAAAATAAGGATCAAATATGTTTGATAGGTGTTTTTCTGCTATGCTCACCCCCTGATCTTTGATTGAG
>CAZIIV010000237.1:1875-4392 GCA_964539365.1 uncultured Desulfobacteraceae bacterium
ATCTTTGATTGAGGCGGTCTCTTTAACCGGCGCTCCACCTTTGGCAAAGGTCAATAGCTGCTTGGTCAGTGTCTGAGCCCTCAGGGAAGCCATCTCGGCTTCACTTAACATTTCAAATAGTTCATCCTCCGATGTCACCTGCGTTTTGGCCAGGGAAACATTGCAGAGAATCGTTGTTAGAATATTGTTGAAATCATGGGCAATACCACCGGCAAGAGTACCGATGGATTCCATTTTCTGGGATTGTTGTAATCGGGCTTCGCTCTCTCGTAACGCCTCCTCTGCCTGCTTTTTTTCAGTAATATCTTCCACAACTTCTATAAATCCTATTATGGAGCCATCTCGTGAGAAGGTTGGGAAAGTATTAAGGTGAACATTAAAACGGCTGCCGTCATCTCTAATTCCTCTAGTTTCTGCATGCGCTGGCTGACCAGTAGCCATTGTTTGAGTACCTGGGCAATGCGGGCAAACATTTTCCCGTTTTTCAAATTCTTGAAAGCATTTTTTGCCGACAAAGTCATTAACATCCTTATTAAACAATTTCCCTTGAGCAGCATTCGTCATTAAAATAGTGTAATCTGAATCTATCAATGTAATACCAAGTTCAATATTTTCCACAAGGGATCGATACCGATCTTCGCTCTCCCGTAGCGCCTTCTCCGCCCGTCTGCGAGTAATAATATTGGTCGACAAGATCAGGATAATCAATACAAGACCGGAAAGACAGGCAACAACCGACCAGACCAGACGCTTATATTTCGAATAAAATGAATGAGGTCTATTTATGACAATACTGCCTTCCGGCAAGCTGGCAGGCTTAATACCGAAGCGCTGCATTTGCTGATAGTCGAACATATAGCGGTTGGGACTCTTTTTGATCACGGGAATACTGGTAGCCTTTTCTCCATGCAAAATGCGCAAGGCCATCTCCCCGGCCAACTGTCCCTGTGCACCCCCGCAGTTCAGCTTACCACCCACAATCCCGTGCCCCAAATAGGCATCCGAATGAGAATAAATGGGGGCCGCGCTATTTTGAGATATGGGGGCGCAGGATCTCTCAAAAGAAAAGGTGTTTCCAGACTTATCAATGACAAAAGATATCAAAAAGACTACGCTATCAGTCGGCAGGTTTTTCACCCTCTCTAAGACCTCAGACATATCAAGGTCTTCCAGAAAGGTGAACCTTAAGACGTTTTCAAAAGGTGGGATTTCTTTCATCATCATTTCCTTGACGATCTTACTACTGAGGGTCTTGTCCACGATGACGAACATCTGTTTAATGCCCGGCTGTAGCTGTAAAGCAACCTCGAAAGTGCCCTTTATGTCAAACGATTCTACCACCCCGGTTATCAGGTCATGCCCGGAAAGCATAGAATCCTCGAAATTATTCACACCACAGAAGACAATCGGTGTGTCGGAAAAGAGCTCTTGGTGATGGGCGAGTAGGAACTCAAAGGCATGATCATCAGAAGAGATAATGACATCAAATCTGCGATTTCTATATTTATACCTGTATAACTCATACAGGTGTTGTAAATATTGCCTATCATAGATTCGCTTTGAGTCCATGTACTCAAAATAGAGTTCAATGTATTGATCCCTATCATGAAGGGCGGATTCGATACCCTGTGTGATATGATCATTCCATTCAAGCCCTTTGTGGTAAGAGTGAAGCACGAGCACATTTTTCTTTTGGTCAGCTCTCAGGTAAGAGAAGGGGGCACATATAGCGAAAAGGCAAACGATCAGCAAAAACAGGCTTATTTTCCCATACATTGCTTTACCTATTTTCCCAAGCTCTATTAGTTTCATTTCAAATCCTCCCGCGTAAGGAGATTTCAATTGGCTGTAGACTTTATTTATGTTTTCCGGTCACTTGTGCCCGTGAATATCTCTTTTTAGCTTTTTCAGCCTTTGTTCTAATTCTTCGTAGGTGGGTTTTTTTTGTCATCAGAAAAATCCTCCGTTTGTTCCTATAATAAGAAGGGGCCATGATGGGAAAAATAGGTATAAATGGGTAAGTGAATTCATAAGAGAATTATGGTGTCAAATTCCATAAAATGGGCTGATATTAGGAATCATGAAACGACATGATACTTGTATAATACATGAATTTGCTAAAATATCAAGATACTAAAGGTAATCTTAAATATTTATATCAATTATCAAATACAAGATGTAGTGTTTTGGAAAATTCTGCTCTGGTAGCAAATATCTTGCCATTCTAGCAAGCGGAATCAAGTCTGACTTTTTTTCATATATCATAAAAACGAAACGGCTAAAACCTCAGAAAAACAGATTTACCCGAGTTAAAAAAAACAATATCACCGGTGAAAAATTTTGTGGCCGGTCATCATCCCATATATTGTGTCGTCCGGCGATAATCCCATTGGCATAAAAGAAGAAATGGTTGCTGAGATAGCGTTTTGATATCCAACAAATTTAGTTTGTTACGATTTATAGCAGGTATCCGTAATACGTGAAACTGCCGCCTTGCATTGATGCTCCGTATTTCAT
>CAZIIV010000238.1:0-4385 GCA_964539365.1 uncultured Desulfobacteraceae bacterium
TCGCGCACTCAAAAAATACGTGCTTTATTATTGAGTTTTGTGTAATATGAGATAATTTAATTTGGTTAAACCCAAACAGCGGGCGCATTCCCCGCAGAATGTCCGCCGAAGTGGTCTTGCTGCGAGGAGCTTCAATTCGGGAAATTATTCCGAAATTATAACGAGCTATATCCGACCCCGGAAGGAGGGTATTATGGAATCTATATTTTTGCAAATTCCGCCTGAGATAGCAGCGCAAATTAAGTTGCCGCCAAAGCGGGCTCAAAAGGTTCTGATGGAAGAGCTTGTGTTGCGCCTTTATGAGGAAGGTATTATTTCCGCAGGCCATGGTGCATATTTGTTAAAAATGGATCGGCTTTCCTTTGAGCGCTTCCTTGCGCAACATTGTATAGCTATTCATTGCGATGTTGAAGAACTTAGTGAAGATATTTCTCACCTGGACCAGGCATTATGATTGTCAGCAACACCACACCCATCAGCAATTTAATTCATATTGACAGGATTTCGGTTTTGACTGAACTGTTTGGAACCGTTTATATCCCGGAAGCAGTAGCTGATGAAGTGAATGTTATTTTTTCAAGTTGTGCAGAATGGCAGAAGTGTGTCGAAAGCAAGTGGTCTCAAAGCATAGCTGTTGGAAGTAAGAGTTTTGTAGAGGACATAAAAGAGAAACTCGGCATTCGGGCAAAGGGCCGGGAGGTTGCGGGATCGAAAGAATTATATCATCTTCGTGAAGCACAGGTTCCTTACAATAGTGATTTTACCCCTGAAAATAGCGATTTAAGAGCAATAAAGACCTATTGTTGGATCGATAATCCATAAATATTAATAAGATAGCGTGGCCCGACCATCATTCCTTAAATTTTTTACGAATAGTTGATAAATGAATGACGTACGGGCTTTGCTGTGGCAGACGGGGCTCAAGAAGGCAAAAAGGTTATTGACAAAAGCGAATTTTTGCGGGATCTATCCGAAGAATAGTGGAATAGTGGCAACGTCCCCCAAACACGTCCCCTTATTCCTCAGAGAAAAAAGGTTCTTGACAAGCGGAAATGGGTAAGCGAATATCTGCCATAACTTCAAAATGTAACAATGCATCCCATTGCAACATACTTCTTGAATTTTGGAGGTAATAGTGTCTGTGCAAGCCGTAATAGATTTATCTGATCAGTTGTATCGGACCTTGTCTTCCCATGGGTTATCGAAAGAGGCCATAGGCCGTGAGGCCAAAAAACTGTTGGCTCTTAAATGCTACAAAGACCGTGTTCTTTCCTTAGGTAAATCGTCTGAAGTTTCCGGACTCTCCCTGTGGGAGTTTATCGAATTTTTGGGGAAAAATGCTGTTCCTGTGGTTGACTATGATGATGAACAGTTAGAATACGAGCTGAATAGCGTTAAAGAAATGGGAAAGGCATTATAAGGGTGAAGGTTATCTGTGATTCTGCGGTATTGATTGGGCTCGCCAAAATAGGAAAGCTCAATCTCCTGGAAAAACTCTATGAAAAGATATACATTCCATGGGGCGTTTATAATGAGGTGGTTGTGAGTGGCAGGAGTCGTCCGGGCGCAGAAGAAATAGATAAAGCTAAATGGCTTGGCAAGATAAAGGTCAAGGATCGGACAGCAGTGAATCTGTTAGCTTCAGAATTCGGACAAGGTGAATCCGAGGTTTTAGTCCTTGGTAAGGAACTTAAGGCGGATTGGCTGATTCTTGATGACGCCCGTGCTCGAACAGCGGCAGTTTCTGCAGGGTATCGGATCATAGGATTAGCGGGCATTTTGTTGTTAGCGAAACAGCGGGACTTGATTGAGGACATAAAACCGTTATTCGACGAACTAGTGGATAAAAACTTCAGACTTTCTGACAAAATCATGCAAACGATTTTGGAAAAAGCAGGAGAATAAATTCACCACAAGTGTAAAGATATCTAAACTTCATTCTGGTTATGTGGCTTTCGGAATCAAAATCGACGCCGGTTTTCGGGCTGACATGATTGTTGATGATGCTGTAATTATCGAAAACAAGACCGTTGATAAAATAGCTCCGATACACGAAGCCCAGCTCTTGACTTATCTTAAACTGACCAATCTTAATCTCGGCTTCCTTCTGAACTGGAATGTACCATTGATTAAGGACGGCATAAAACAAATAGTCAACAGGCTGAAGGAGTGACTTGCCCTCAGGGCATTGAGTTTTTCATGATCATCCGTCCTGATCAGGAAAAAATAAAAAAACAAAACTTGGCGTCCTTCGCGCCTTCGCGGTTCAAAAAGATCTACAACTCAAATTGAACCATTTTACCTCTGTGTTCTATGTGCCTCGAATGAGCGGAAACAAATGGGCGGTGAGAAAAGGAGTTATTCAACATAGTCAAGGACGTCCCTCAGATCCTATACTTGAACGCTACGAGTTGCTTGAAATATGATTTTTTACGAATAGTTGATAAATGAATGACGTACGGGCTTTGCTGTGGCAGACGGGGCTCAAGAAGGCAAAAAGGTTATTGACAAAAGCGAATTTTTGCGGGATCTATCCGAAGAATAGTGGAATAGTGGCAACGTCCCCTATATATAAAGTTGCCAACGTCCCCCATTATTCAATTGATTCATAAAAAAATCCAAAAATCCTGCAAATCCTGTCTAAAAAAGCGAAAAGCATAAAAGCATGGACGTCCCATTCGCCCTCATTAATTCATAAATATCAACAAGTTCGCGCGGCCCGACCCCAAATTAATGTTGCCCAGTTGAACCGGGTTCCCTTCCAGGGTGTTCAACCGGGGTGTCTTCTGACTTTTTATCCGCCGATCTTTGTGGCGGGCTGTCATCTGACTTCTGGCCCTTCGCGCCGGGGCGGTTCAAAAAAACAAAAATGAAACGCGCAACATAACGTCCCCCTTTTTCACCATGGATCTGACCCCGTTGTTTTATCATTTCCTTGACAAAGGACAAAATGTGTATCAATATCTACCAAAAAGTGATAAAATAAATAGGTTTCCTATTATATTCTCTACAATTACCCCAAAAAAGAGGTAAGTATGCGACAAATTACCTTTGAAATACCAGGTGAGGTTTTGTTGGGGCTAAAGGTACCCCAGGATGAAGCTGGCGCTACCGTGCGAATGGCTGCTGCAATGAAGCTTTATGAACTCGGGCAGCTCTCTTCAGGAGCAGCAGCGCGTTTGGCGGGTGTTCCGCGTGTTGTCTTCCTGTCACGCTTTGCGGATTATGGAGTAGATACATTTCGATTAACCGAAGAACAATTAGCACGGGAAACCCGACTTGCTTGATGTTATCTGCGAGACTTCATCTATTCAATACCTTTATCAGTTGGAACTGCTCCATATCATACCGAAACTGGCAAATCAGGTGTTTGTTCCCACCGCAGTTGTTGAAGAAATTAAGACAGGGCATTCACTGGGAGTAAATTTACCCAAACTTGAGGAGTTGGATTGGGTGATCATCCGGCGACCAATTAGCGAATTGGCACTACCTTTGGTCGCAAATTTGGGACCCGGAGAGACGGAAGTCTTGATGTTGGCTCTTGAAATGCGCGAAGCAGTTGCCGTGTTAGATGATGGGCCGGCTCGGGAAATGGCGGAAACACTTGATCTTCATTTGACTGGTACCTTGGGGTTGTTGCTGGATGCCAAAAAAAACAGGACTTGTTCCAACTCTGCGACCGTTATTGGATAAATTGCAGTCTTTACGGTTCAGACTGGCCTCACGGACTTATTCTGCTGTGTTGCGCCTTGCAGGTGAATAGCAATTAAGATATACCTAAGCTGTCGTCCATCGTCGTATGTCCACTGTTCCTTAACTACCATAGATGAACACCCAAAGGGTACCCCAGAGAAATGCGCTCCGCTCGTCATTAAACGAAACGCGCAATTTCAACCCCGTCCCCCTTTTCCATACGATGCCGGATTTAGTGGAAGAATAGAAACTTATTTTTTTCTCTGTTTACCCCGTTAAACCTGTTTCTTTTTTGTTTAACCGGGGCGCTCTCTGTGAACTCTGCTTGCCCAATGGAATTAAGTTCTGGTTTTTATTCCATCGGGGCGAGAAATATAAACAAACTGTGAACTCTGCGAGATATAAAGCCCTGCGAGAGACCAAAACATAATGGATCTTAACCATCTTTCATCCCTAATCATTAAGGCCGCTATTAATGTGCATAAGGTACTTGGTCCTGGATTGCT
Source organism: uncultured Desulfobacteraceae bacterium (assembly GCA_964539365.1). Classification (GTDB taxonomy): domain Bacteria; phylum Desulfobacterota; class Desulfobacteria; order Desulfobacterales; family UBA11574; genus S5133MH16. The sequence continues at coordinate 4,200 of CAZIIV010000238.1, forward strand.
GGAATCCGTTTACCAGCTCTGTATGGCCATCGAATTGACGGCAATGGGGTTAAAGGTGAAGACCGAAATGCCGGTGCCCATCAGATTTCGTGAAGAAGAAATAACGGAACAGGGTTTCAAGATGGATCTGCTCGTGGAAGATACGATCATCGTCGAACTGAAATCCGTAGACCAGATAAAAGATAT
>CAZIIV010000239.1:0-4366 GCA_964539365.1 uncultured Desulfobacteraceae bacterium
TCCCAATCCGCACAGCGGTCCGCGCATTCCCTGTCGCTGCATTCCGGGTAACCATATGTGCAGTTGCCGTCACAGGTATTATCATTACAAGAACAGCCTCCCCCATCCGCGTAATCCATGCACCCTTCATCCGGAATTCCGTTCGTTTCAATGAAACCTAAACCTTCGGCTTTTGAACCACCGCAACATGATTGGTATCCATCCGAAGAATAATTACAGTCCGAAACCAGATACTGCTCAGCAAGATCAATCCCAGAACTGGGATCCCCGTCCGCGATCTGGATCACAGCTTCCGCCACACCCACAGCGGAAAAGGCCCAGCAGCTCCCACAACCTCCCTGGTTTTTAACGGATGTCAGCCAGTTCTCACCGTCAACATTACGCCAGTCAAAGGAGGATGGGGGAGAAGAGTCAAATGTTCCAAGATCGGAAGAATCCGGTTCGGACTGGTCCACATCCGATAACGTATCCCCCCTCAAGCCGCATCCCAGGCTTTTTTCAGTCAAATTGAAGAGGGCCGTCGCCTGCCCCACTGCGTCTCCCTTCTCATCCACACAAACCGCATAATTTTTAGAAAAGGGGTTTTTGCCGTCGAATTTGACCACCGTCTCATAACCCATCTGGGCGCAGTGGGAAAACTCCTTCCCGCATCCACCCCCCAGGAAAGCCCAGGCATCGCACGCCTTTCCACCCGGCAGCTCACAAACCCCCCGCTCCCCCCCTCCCTCAGCCACAGAACGATAGCTGTAGCCCAACCCCTGGCAGTAAACAGCAGCCGGGTTGCCCATCCCCGTGAAATCACCCCGGGGCTGATCCACCTTCTGAATTCTCCCAGAACAAGAAGACATTATGCCCAATATGCCAACGCTTACCACAAAAATTAATATGAGTACGATGATCTTCTTCATTTGGGACTCCCTAAAAAATGCCAATAGATAATTTCTGACGATATCTTAAGAAAGATCCATATCTTCTTTATGATTCATTTGACATGAAAACAGGTACAAGACCTATCCATTGCCATTAGTATACACAAAAAACTCAACGAAAAACACAAATTCTCCCCACTAATCACTTGCCTATCATAAATGTAAATAACCCCCGAAAAACGATATAAAAAAATTGCCATCCAACTGATCCGCATCTGTCAGTCTCACTTCATGTTTAAAATGAAAATTATCCCCCTTCTATCACCAATCAAACAAGAAAAGAACACTACCTGAAATGAACAATCCAAGGAAGTAGCTATTGAAGTTTATAAAATTTTATTAGGTCCTCCACTCTTCTGATGGATAACAGCTTCTGTTGCTATTTCGAGTAAATGTTCTTTCTGAGGTGTTTTTATTCAAGTTTTTCCTAGTTTATGTGAGAGAACATGATATGCATTCCGAGCCAAGTCCCTTCCCTCAAAAACCTCACCCCAATTTTAGGAAATATATTCCTCCAATGCAGAATGAGCTTGATTCCATTTTTCTCTACATTATTTACCTGATTCTCAAAAGTCGTAACCGTGTGTTTTTCTGTGCCATAAAAATAGTCTAATCGATTAATAAAAACATTAGCCCAAGCAATGGTAATTTCTTCAACAAAATCCAAAGATTTGGTAGTCAATATTATTAATATCTAACTTTTACCTTGTAATGAGGTTTCTATTTCAGGTTTTACTTTATCAAAGTATACTTTAAAATCTTTGTTCTCGCTGACTTATCCCTTGAATTCATCTGTTTCAACCAGTTTTGTTAAAATCTACTGTGATTTTTTTAGAGAGGTGTAATAGTTATAAGGTTGGAGGTAAAAAGTTAGGAGGTGGAGAGTTCCATTAGGAGTTCGCGGGCACGGTCGCGGGCGCCGGTTTGGGCGAGGTGTATGAGGTGGTCCACATCGTCCCGAAAGGCTTCACCGTCCAAAGATCGTTGAGGATGGATCTTCATGATTTTCTCGTGCTTCGTGCCGGAGACGATCTCATCTTCCGCATAAAGCTTCTCCGATAACTTCTCCCCGGACCGCAGACCGGTGTAGACAATCTGCATGTCCACCCCCACCCTCAACCCGGAAAGCTCGATGACCTGCTCCGCCAGCTCCTTGATCTTGATCTGCTCCCCCATGTCCAGGACGAAGATCTCCCCGTTCTCCCCCAGCGCCGCCGCCTGGAGCACCAACTGCACCGCCTCGGATACGGTCATGAAGAAGCGCTCCATCTCGGGGTGCGTGACGGTCACCGGACCTCCTGCCGCGATCTGGCGCTGGAAAAGGGGCACGACACTGCCCCGGCTGCCCAAGACATTCCCGAATCGGACCGAAACATAGGGCCGCCCCGTATCTTCGGCAGCATGCTGGACGATCCACTCGGCGATCCGTTTGGTCATGCCCATGACGCTGACCGGCTCCACCGCTTTGTCGGTGGAAATGGACACAAACCGCTCCACCCCATGATCCACCGCCCGTTCCACCAGATTCCTGGTGCCCAAGATATTGTTGGTGATAGCATCTTCGAGGTTTTTCTCCATCAAGGGCACATGCTTGTGGGCCGCGGCGTGAAAGACGATCTGCGGTCGATAACGAGAGAAGACCACCTCCATGCGGGATGTGTCCCGGATATCGGCCACGACCAATTCCAGGGCTCCTGCACCCAGGGTCTCGGCGGAAGATCCTATTTTCTTCGGCAAACGAAATAAACTGTTTTCCCCATGGCCCAGCGCCAGGAGTTTGGCAGGTTGACATTGGATAATCTGCTGGCATAACTCAGCGCCAATCGACCCCCCCGCCCCTGTGACCAGGACCCTCTTTCCTTTAATAAACTCTTCCACAGGTTCCGGATCCACAGATACCGGCTGCCGCCGGAGAAGGTCTCCCACTTCCACATCCCGCAAACGGCTGACGCCCACCTCTCCGGATAATAACTCAAAAATCCCCGGCAAGGTTTTGGGAGTGACGTCGTGCTGTTCACAGAGATCGACCACTTTACGGATCACGTCCCCACTCACTGAAGGCATGGCGATGATCACCTCTTCGACCCGGTATAGTTGGAGCAGATCTGGGATATCACCCAAAGCCCCCAAGACGGGCAGATTGTGGATCATTGTGCCGATCTTCCGGGGATCGTCATCGGCAAACCCCACACAACGGACGCCGGGATACCTGCCAGTCCGAATCTCCCGGGCGACCATCCGCCCGGCATCCCCCGCGCCGGCGATCAAAACCCGTTTGCCCTCCCCGCCATTTTTATCCCCGCCTGACTGGTATTCGACGATCCGCAGACTCAAACGGGTCCCTCCCACGACGATCAAGGTCAGCATACCGTCAATCAAGGGGATGGAGCGGGGGATGGACTGGGTGCCGATCAATCCACAGCCGTAGACGGCGAAAACCAGGCCAGCGCTGATCAGGCTGGCTGCGCCCACCCCCCAGACAATGGTCAGGAGGGCATCCACGCTGGCATAGCGCCAGAACTGGCGGTAGATGCCCGCGAAATAAAAGACGGCCAGCTTGATGACCAGGGACAACGCGGTGTAGAAGAGGAGGGGCTGGATGTATTTGGGATCCCATGGGATCTGCAAGCGCAAACTCAAAGCGATGGTGGGCGTCAAAGCCAAGAGCAGCAAATCAATGAAAAACAAATGGCGATTTTTTATGCGTGAGATCATAGGATTCCCGTTGCGAACATCAAAAACTATCAGGTGTGAAGGATCCCCTGGATCGTCTCACAGACCAGATCCACCTCGCTTTCCGTCATGATACTGGAAAAGGGCAGGGCCAGGCAGCGCTCCCCAGCTTTTTCCGTCTCCGGGAAATCACCTCGCTGGAAGCCGAACTTCCTTTTATAAAAAGGCTGCAGGTGAAGAGGCGTGAAATAAGGGCGGGAGGGGATGCCCTTTTTCTTCAACTCCCTTAACAAGGTATTCCTATCCTGCTTCGAATCCGCCTCTACGACGTAGACAAACCAGCTCATCCGCGTGGTTTGGGGGGCTATGGACGGTTTGCGGACGCCGGGGATCCCGGATATGCGCTCGTCATACCAACCGGCGATCTTTTCCCGCACCGCCAAAAGATCCTCGATCCTCCCAAACTGGGACAAACCCAAAGCAGCGCTCATCTCATCCAGGCGGTAGTTATATCCCAAACGGGCGTGGCTGAGCCATTCGGAAAAGACATCCCGGCCCTGGTTTCGCAAAGAGCGGAAGATTTTGTCCCACCGCTCGTCATCGGTGACCAGCATGCCCCCCTCCCCCGTGGTCAGCTGCTTGTTGGGGTAGAAGGCAAAGACGCCCACATCCCCCAGGGCACCCGCCTTGCGACCCTTGTATTCCGCGCCCAGGGCTTCGCAGGCGTCCTCGATGATGGTCAGCCCGTATGCATCCGCCACCTC
>CAZIIV010000240.1:0-4353 GCA_964539365.1 uncultured Desulfobacteraceae bacterium
TAAATTAAGACTGTTGCTGGTTAAGATTGCCATGGTTATTTGGTTTCAGGTGTCAGGTTTCAGGTGTCAGGTGTTAGGTGTCAGGTGTCAGGTGTCAGCCCCGCCGCTGGGTGCTTCCACCCAGTTTGATCGAAAAAGAAACTTCAGCAGATCTAGTTTCATACAAGGGTTAAGGATTGGTTAAGGGCGAAAAGAGGGGACCAACAGCAATTATATGGACCTTGAGGATCTTGAGGTCTATAAAAAGTTCTGACTGAACATGCTTGCTGACACCTGAAACCTGAAAGCTGAAAAACAGGAATCTTTAAAAAAAAAGATAAAATAATGCTCATGGGAAATATTCAAAATAGATTGACAAATAGAAGTAGCGTTACTTATAATAAAAATTAACGATTTGGTAACGTTAATGTAACACTCAAGATCTAAAGACATGGATTTCTAATATGCAAAACAAAACAGACAACATAATGGATTCCAGTTTTGCGAGCCTGCTTCTGGAATCAATGGCCGATGGGGTGTTTACCCTGGACAACAGGGGAATCATATCATCATGGAATCCGTCCATGGAGCGTATCACCGGGTATGCCGCGGAAGAGGCTGTCGGAAAAAGCTGTATGCTGCTGAATTTCAGCCGTTGCTTTTCCGAGCACTGGCCAACAGATATTAAAAAATGTGGAATTTATGAAAATGCTCGTATTGATGCGGTGGAATGTTTTCTGCGGCACAAAAACGGTAATAATATACCCGTGATCAGAAGCGCAAGATTAGTAACAGATGGAAGTAATTGTGTAAGAGGCGTCGTCGAGACCGTAACTGATATCAGTGAATTGAAAAAGGCCCGACGAAAAGCAGAAGATGCCAACCGTCGGTTGGGTGAACTCCACAAGTTCGATAACATTATCGGCAAAAGTCGTCCCATGCAGCACCTGTTCCTGGCCATAAAAGCGGCTATTCCAAGCGAAGCAACCATCCTCCTGCAAGGGGAAAGCGGTACGGGTAAAGAGCTGGTTGCCGGTGCGATTCATTACAACAGCGATCGATACAAAATGCCATTTGTACCGGTGAGCTGCAGCTCGCTTTCAGAATCTCTTCTGGAAAGCGAATTGTTCGGCCATGTCAAAGGTGCCTTTACCGGAGCGGTTCGCGACCGTGCGGGCCGGTTTGAAGAAGCAGACGGCGGAACCATATTTTTGGATGAAATCGGTGAAATCAGTCCTTTTATTCAGGTCAAGCTGCTTCGTGTGCTGCAGGAACGGGAAATCGAGCGGGTGGGTGACTCAAAAAAATGTAAAATCGACATCCGAATTATTGCGGCCACCAATAAAGATCTGTACGACCTTGTCAAGAGGGGGCATTTTCGTGAAGATCTCTATTACCGCCTTAAGGTGTTTCCGATTTATATCCCTCCTTTACGAAAAAGGAAAGAAGATATTCCGCTTCTGACAAGCCATTTCATAACGGATCAGAATAAAAAAACAGGAAAAAAAATTAACGGTGTTTCGCAGTCTGCAATGAGAATTCTCATGGATTACGCATGGCCCGGCAACGTGCGCGAGCTGGAAAACGCCATTGAGCATGCCTTTGTACTTTGCAATGATGAGAACATTGATATTTTTGACCTTCCTGTTGAAATACGCCAGATCGAATATCATCCCCTTGAGTCAGGTTCTGTTGACCGGCATTCACCTTCTTTGTGGCCCCGGAAAAAGCTTTCCCGAGAAAAACTGCTTGAACTTCTTAATGAATGTGACTGGAACAAGGCCGAGGTTGCCCGTCGAGTGGGGCTGAGCAGAACTGCAATCTGGAAGTATATGAAAAAGTGGGATATTCCTCTTAGACCTCCGTCAGGTTAACCCTGTCTTTCTTTGCATAAATAACACATCAGCTTAACCGGCCGATGCCCGGGCAGGTTTTATTCCATACCTCTTAATCTGACTCCAGACGCTGGTCCTGGATATGCCCAGAATTCGTGCCGCCTGGGACTGGTTGCCGCCGGATTGCTGCAAGGCGTCTATGAGTCGCTGCTTTTTTATTTCATCCAGGCCCATGGACGATGGTTCGCCGGTTTCATTGGGAATTTCCATGTGAAAAATGTTAGGGGGAAGATGCTCGGGACCGATCATTGGTCCCTGACAGGCAACAAAGGCATATTCAAGGGTGCTTTTGAGTTCCCTTACATTTCCGGGCCATGGGTATCGGATCATGATATCTAAGGCTTCATTCGCAATACCTTGAATTCTTTTTTCGCTTTTCAGAGAAATTCTTTGGAAAAATGACTCGGCCAAGAGCGGAATATCGTCGGTTCTTTCCCTTAACGGCGGAATCCATATGGGAACCACATTTATCCGGTAATAAAAATCTTCTCTGAAAGCACCTTGATCCACAAGCTTCTTTAAATCCCTGTTGGTTGCGGTTATGATTCTGACATCAATCGCAATCGGCCGGTGATCCCCCACCCGTTCAATGATCCTTTCTTCCAGCACCCGTAAAAGTTTTACCTGGGTTGAAAGGGGGAGATCGCCGATTTCGTCCAAAAAGATATCTCCTTCATGCGCGGCTTCGAATCTCCCGGTTCGACTCTGAAACGCGCCGGTATAAGCGCCCTTGACATGGCCGAACAATTCGCTTTCCAGGAGTGACTCATTCAGGGCCGCACAGCTGACCTTTACATACGGTTTGTTTTTGCGGGGACCACTTTTATGAATTGCCCTTGCGACAAGCTCCTTTCCGCTCCCACTTTCTCCAAAAATAATGACCGGCGCATCCGACTCGGAAGCATTTGTAATCATAGTGAAAACCTGCTGCATGGGCGCTGAAGTGCCAAGGATTCCGTGAAATCGATCTTCTGATCCGAGTTCCCGCCGAAAGGTCTCAATCTGGGTTTCCTTTTCAATAAGGTCCGTAATATCGGTTATGGTTTCAACAGCGCCCGTTACCTTCCCCTTATCGTCCAGGAGAACGGAAGCATTTTTCACAATGTGAATATGGTCTCCGTTCTTTCGCGTCATGACGCATTTTTGCATTCTTAACTTACCCTTCTTAAACAAACCACACCAATGGGGGCCTTTTCCTATATTTCCCCGGACCAACTCACAGGCATTGCAATTTAATATGGTGCAGCGTTTCCCTATGATCTCTGCTTTAGAATGCCCGGTAATGGTTTCAAAAGCCCGGTTAACCGAAGTTATGGTTCCTTTTGTGTCCACAATCATGACCCCGTCCTGAATCGTGTCCACCACTGTTTTCCAGTATTTGTTCAATTCCTGTTCAAACATAGCTGTCCCCTGTTTAAAAAACAAACATTTTATCTGTTCATTTATTTAACATATTAACGATTGGATGACAACATAAATTTGATCTTATTTTATCCGGCAACAAAAAAACATCATACAATAGTGATGAATTCGTAAAAAGCAGAACTCATCACGTTTCAGGTTTTAAGATTCAGGTTTTAAAGAATTAAATTTAATTGTTTTAACAGATACTTAAAACTTAATACCTAAAACTTAAAACACCCGTAAAAAGTCCGATTTGGACGGTTTCGTTAAAAGTTGTAATTCAAGGCGCGCAAGCCGGGAAAGGGCGAGGCGTACTTTTTGTACGTTGACCCCTTTCACGGTGAAGCGCAACGCAGCAGACGGACTTTTTACGAAGCCGTCAATCTTAATTGGCATCATTATTGCTGTATTATGAATAGAATTGCCTGGTAACCCTAACGTTGCATAAACAACATGGCTAAAGGGGGATCAACTATTCGAATTTCAAACAAAAGTCATAAAAATGCTTCCCTTTTTGATTTCGAACCCTTGGTGAATTCAAAGGATAGGGTCTATTTGATGCCATGTTGTTTACCCTACGGGAAAGCCGGAGGACTCCAGATCCGGCGTTGCCAAGGGTTCGCAGTAGATTTACTACGGCTTTACCCTTGGCGCCTTGGCTCTGAAGCCCTCCGACTTTTGCAATTTTAGGGGTAATTCCAGAGGTTTCAACCGGAAAGAGGGGTTGCAATGGCATCAAATTTCAGAATTTATTGTCATAAAGAAAAGGATAGCCTCCATTTTGACCTCATCGGAGACTTTGACGGTTCATCAGCCTATGAACTGATCAATACCCTAAAAAAATATCAAGGCATTGCCCGAAGAATTTTTATTCACACCTGCCTTCTTGCTTCGGTTTGTTCTTTTGGTCTGGATGTATTTCAAAAAAGTTTCACGATTAAAAAACTGGCGCGGATACTAACCTTTACCGGTCAATATGGGAATAAATTGGCGCCTAAGGGCAGTATCTTGCTAAACCCTGAATCCAAGGGGGTTCATGGCAACGATCATCGGCATTATATCCAGTAAGCCCGAG
>CAZIIV010000241.1:0-4348 GCA_964539365.1 uncultured Desulfobacteraceae bacterium
GACCAATTGTTCTTAACACCTCTGGCGCGGTTCGGGCTTACGGGTGCTTAAGCTCAAGTTTCAGTGGGTTGGAAAGATATATACGACGTCGCGGAGCGTTCTCTCTGTATTGGGGTTCAAATGCGTTTGCTCTGATTTCTCAGGAAGAATCGGTTTGAAAAGATGAACATCGAACATCGAACGTCCAACATCGAATTTTGAATGAAAGACAAAAACAAAGGGCAAGATTTTTCTTGCGAGTATCAAAACGGCTGAAAAGAAAAAGAAATAGCTGTTGAATGTTTGTTTTTCATTCGATTTTATAATAATTTGAAGAGCGAATCGACATCATTATTCAACGTTCGACGTTCAATGTTCGATGTTGGACGTTCATCGTTTAATATGTTCGATCCACCGGAGGCAGACAAGTGCTTGCTCGCCTGTGGCGAGTTGGATGTTCAGTCTGTTCGATGTATTCAATTTTAAAATAATTTAAGGAGCGAAGCGACATCATTATTCGACGTTGGACGTTCAATGTTCGACGTTGGATGTTCATTTTTTCATATGGAACTCTCCACTGCCTGGTATATCATACCCGCTGCATTTATACTTGATCTTGTTCTAGGGGATCCCACACGCTTACCCCATCCCATTCGATGGTTGGGCCGGGCCATAACAGCGGGGGAACCGTTTTTCAGAAACCTGAGGCTAAAGCTTTCTGTGTCCGGCGCCCTTTTTGCCATATTCCTTATTGCGGGAACCTGGACCCTGACCTTTGTCCTGATGAAAACCGCCCAATACATTCATCCACTGGTCAGAACCGGTGTTGAAATTCTGATCATTTATTATTGTATTTCGATTCGTTCTCTTGAAAGTTCGGCCATGGCGGTTTTCAGGGCACTTACCCAAACCCGACTTGATGATGCCGGAGCAAAGGTTGCCCTTATTGTGGGCAGAGATGCTGAACACCTTGACCCGGATGGAATTTCTTGTGCCACCGTGGAAACGGTGGGTGAAAATCTCGTGGACGGCTTCATATCCCCCCTTTTCTATGCCGCGGTGGGCGGCGCCCCGTTGGCAATGGCGTATAAAATGATCAACACACTCGATTCCATGATCGGGTATAAAAATGACAAATACCGGGACTTCGGAAAACTCGCCGCCAGAATCGACGATATTGCCAATTTTATTCCGGCCCGTCTTTCTGTCCCCGTGATATCCCTTGCAGCCCAAATCATTGACGGCAAGGGAGTGCGCACATTTCAAACCGCAATCACGGAAGGAGCCAATCATACGAGCCCCAATGCCGGATATTCGGAAGCCGCTTTTGCCGGAGCTCTCGGAGTCCGTCTCGGCGGCCCCAGTTATTATCAGGGACGTTTGGTGTCCAAACCTTTTTTGGGAATACCCTTCAACCCAATCAACCGAAATCATATTAAGAAAGCATGCGACCTAATGTTGCTTTCGGCGCTGCTATGGATGGTCGTGTTGGTGGTCATACTGTACCTTTTATCCTTTTTAATAAGTTAGCCCATGTACCCTTCCCTGCCCAAATCATACAAAGGCTTGTATCCATTCAAAATAGGAACCACATCGTTCATATATCCGGCCGGCTATTCGCAGAACGTAACCCTGCTTGCCCCATATGTGGATGAAATCGAACTTCTGCTCTTTGAAAGCGCTCCGGACAGTCTGCCGTCACCTCAGGAGATAAAAAAACTCCTGTCCTTGTCAAAAGAGTTCGATCTTACCTATAATGTGCACCTGCCCATCGACATTTCCTTGGGTGATCCCGAGCCGTCGATCCGGCGTACCGCCGTGGAAACCCTAAAAAAAGTCATGGACCTTACTGCTTCGCTCTCTCCGTCCACCCATACGCTGCATCTTTCATATGAAGAAAAGGGATTCGATTCCGAACGTATAAAAAAGTGGCAGGACCGTCTTTACCAAAGCGTGGGTCAATTTATCGCTACCGGGGTACCCCCTGAAATGATTTCAATCGAAACCCTGACCTATCCTATGGAATGGGTGGAAAATATCCTGACTCACTTTAACCTGTCGGTCTGTATCGATCTGGGTCATCTGATGGTATACGGATTTGACATGGAAACGGTGTTCAACAGGTATTGGCACCGAACCTCGATTATTCATCTTCACGGTGTTGAGAATCATAAAGATCATTTAGCGTTGAACAGATTGTCAAAGGAAAATTCGAACATTGTCAGGGGAATCTTAAAACGGTTTATCGGAGTTGTATCGCTGGAGGTTTTTTCATACCCCCACTTAAAGGACTCGTTACCATTTCTGGAAAAACTCTGGTATTCATGAACCCGTCGATATGAATCTATATTAAGGGACGCCAATCGCCCGGTTTTACCTCTGCCTGATGAATCCTGATCTAAATTCAGAATTTTTTTCACAGTCATCGCCATGTCCGGGTCGATTTTTTCAAATTTCTCCATATAAATGTTCAAATCCGTTGAACCTGACACGATCGTAAGCAAGTTTGCAATCTGCTCTGTTGTCAATGATTCCATCAAAATCTGTCCGATACTATATTTTCTTTTTGCCGTTTTCTTTTAACCTAATTTAGCAAGATGGAAACAGGCAAAATATGCATCCCGCACTGCATTCTGATACCTGCCTGATTTAAGGTTGTCCCGAGCCGACGCAAGGTCTTCACCGGCCTTTTCTACCCAATAGTCGATAATAATTTGCTGACTCATAACACAACGGCTCCATCCTTTAAGATTTCCTGATAAACAGGAAACTTCGTGAATATACCATTCGCCCACTCATCAACGGATGTGAATAAAGGACTAAAAATAACATTATATTCCATACCGATATCGAATCTGTTGCCGAAAACAGATCGGTTTGTGATATATCGGCAAAATCAAATGGTTTTTTCTATGTTTTTTTAACATTCTGTTCGGCAACCATTCTCTTTCTGACTATGCGAAAAAATTCCTCCACCGCATTTTCATAATCATTCGGCAGGAAACTTTCAGTAACATTTAGCTGATCGCCGTCATGGCAATGTTTTGGAAATGTTGATACATTGCGCCATTTTTTATGAGGGGCATTGTCGTGCCGGTAAATAGCATTTCTGATATTACGTTGCTCCCAGTGATATGAATAGCTGCCATCGGATGAATACCAAATATCTACAAATGTATTGTCAATCAGATGAAGTCGCAGTTTTCGGATTCGACCGGCTGTTCCCCGAATTAGCTCGGTGGATTTCAAAATATCAGAAAATTTGAGTTCCAGATTTTTCTTAATTCGCTTATAATATGCTAATATCATTATCTATCTCTTTGATTTCTTCTTCAATATTTTTAATCTCAATTAAATCCTCCCATCCAGGATGTTCCGGTGCCTTGCCTTCTGTGATTTTCTGATTTAATTCTTCTAAGCTGGAAGTCTGGTATCTTGCCAGAATTTCGAAACGTTCGATCTGAAGCAATCGTTTTTTTTCTTTAAGATTCATTATTACACCTGCACGAATGAACTCTTCGGCAGATTCAGAATATTTTTGAGATATTTTTTCTACATCTGAAAGGGTACTCATAAAACCTCCTATCCCGAATGAACGGAATCGATACATTGTCAAATTCATTTCCTAATAAGAAATTCAGGTTGGGAACGTCCTTAAGTTGTCGGACATACTGTGAAGCGGCATCAGGTGGTCATTACCACAGGAGAATTAAGGGGCGTTCCCGATAATCTCCCTGTTTAAAAAAATAAGGTTTTGATGATCTATAAATGAATATGCAAAAAAAATCAATGAATATTATTAGGTGATTCAATATGTTACAAAAACGGTGTTTTAGGGATGATAAATATCTTGACAATGATCCGTAATCGCTTTAGATATGCTCAAAAATATATAACACAACTTAATGGTGGCCCCTTGGGCATAATAGGGAAACCGGTGAAAATCCGGTACGGACCCGCCGCTGTAACCCCGCTCTTTTCCGTTGGAAAAGAGACCGTTGGAAAAGAGAACTCTTTTAGCATATAAATGAGTCTGTTGATTAATGAGGATTTTCATTCAAGATCAAGGCATGCGAAAAAAATAACCACAGGCATATATTTGATATTCCGAGGATTATTTTTTGAGCATAACGCAGAGATTGGGCGAAAAGACCATTAATCAACAGACTCATAAATGCCACTGTATTGAAGCATCAATATGGGAAGGCGGCTAAAAGGGAGGGGGAGTCAGAAGACCTGCCATTTTGTTTGGCGTTGGGGAGAAGGTAAATCCTCAAGCGGTAACCGCTTGAGGATTTTTTTTTGTTATGAAAGCAGCGATCCTTAAACAACCCGGAAAATTGGAAATAAGAGAGGTACGAACTCCGGA
>CAZIIV010000242.1:0-1177 GCA_964539365.1 uncultured Desulfobacteraceae bacterium
AAATGTATATTCCTTTCCTGTTTTTTTCTTGCAGGTATAAGCGATGATTTTATTGTCAGGGCTCCAGTCTATCTCCCCCATTCCGCCAAAAGGCTTCATCGGCGAATCGTAAGGTTCACCTTCCATGATATCTTTGGCCTCATAAATACCCTCTTCGCTATAATCGGCAACAAACAGGTGATTGTATGTATAGTCGTGCCATTCATCCCAGTGCCGGTACATTAAGTCATTCTCCAAACGGGCATTGGCCTTAGGCAGATCTGGATAAATGTCTTCAATGGTTTTGTCGAGCTTTACTTTTTTATGAAACACAACTTTACTTGCATCGGGCGAATACTTAAACCCTGATATCCCATCTTCAATAAAAGAAATTTGCTTTCGGTTGCCTCCGTCGGTGTCCATTTCCCATAACTGGGAAGTACCCGATTCATCGCTGATAAAACCAATCTTTTCTCCATCGGGCCGCCAAACAGCACCACCTTCGTTGATATTCGTATTGGTTATCCTTGTTGCAGACTGGTCTTCAATATTATAAACATACCAATCTTTAAAGCCTTTGTTGTCATCAACTTTATAGTATGTAACCGAATACAATACTTTTGTCTGGTCGGGTGAAACATGCTCACCACCTATCCGTCCAAGCTTCCATAGAAGCTCCGGCGTTAAGCGCTCAGTTTCCAACTCGGGTATTTCGGGGGTGTATCCTTTTTCTTCCCCTTGTTTTTCATTACAAGAAGAAATCATAATGGAAATAAAAATGAATAAATAGATTGTTTTACGCTTCATTATACTAAGTTTTGATAAATATGCAAAAATAACTAACACAAATGATTGTTTGATTTTTTTTGTTTTGAACCATTTTCAATACGGATGCGTGCATCGACAGCAATTATTTTGTTTCCCTTTGCCATCAACGGGTTTATATCCAGCTCCTTTATTTCGGTCGCGAAACGCAGAAGTCCGGACAACCGTACAATCATTTCGGCAAAACGCTCAGCATCAACAGCAGGCGTTCCCCTGAAGCCTTCCAATATTTTGCGGGCCCGTAGGTTTTTAATCATCGACCGTGCTTCGGGCATACTTAATGGTGCCAGTCCTGAAGTAACGTCTTTCAACACCTCAACAAAAATACCACCCAGGCCACAGAGCATTACATGCCCAAAATTATTTTCATACT
>CAZIIV010000242.1:1187-3176 GCA_964539365.1 uncultured Desulfobacteraceae bacterium
AGCCATTTCAGCCATTAACACAGCCGTTGTGCCTTCGATTCTGATAAGCCGGTTAAATTCTTTTTCTACCGTTTCGAGTGATTTAATACCCAGGCTCACACCATCAACATCGGTTTTATGCACAGGCCCAATAACTTTCATCACCAATGGAAAGCCAATCTCACCAACAGCCCTTCGTGCTTCATCAAGCGTAGAAACAACCGCCTCTTTTGCCTGAGGGATACCGGCTATCTCAAACAAACGGCTAATCACTTCAGGTGGCTGAAAACCATCTGTTGTGTTCTCGATTAATTCACGCACTGCATGAACATCTATTTCATTTATGAATTCTGACACTCCTGATGGTTGTGGCGTATTAAAAACCTTTGTTAGGGCTTTGCCAAGTAACACCTCATCGGGGAAATTCACATTTCCATGAGAAATAAAATACGAAACATCTTCCTTTACATTTACCACAGATGGCAAAATAGGATAAATGGGCTTGCGGCAGGTTTTCATTTTTTTATCGAGCGTTTTGTACACCTCACGGACAGGGAAAAGCCCTGGACTTCCGTATATTACAGCCATTGCATCGATATTATCAAAATCGTTTTCGCAAGCATCGATAATCGTTTCAAGATGCTCTGCATTTCCGGTAGCAAGAAAATCAATGGGGTTCTCAACCGACGAACCGGGCAACAATTTCATTTTCAAATTCTCTTTTACTTCAGAATCTTCGATATGGGGAATTTGCAAGCCGCCATCTTCAAGGGCATCGGTAAGCATGACCGCCGGTCCCCCGGCATGTGTGATAATGGCAATGTTTTTACCTTCGAGCATTTTGTTGCTGAAAATGCAGCCCACGGTGGTCAGCTCTTCACGTCCGTAACACCGTACAATTCCGGCCTTACGAAACAGTGCCTCAACAGCCAGGTCAGAACTGGCCAGTGCGCCGGTATGCGATGAAGCCGCGCGGCTACCTGCCTCTGACGAGCCGGCTTTTATTGCTGCAATACGGCAACCTTTACGGATTAACGATTTGGCATGGTAAAGCAATCGGTCGGGATTGCTGATATTTTCAATGTACAGAAGCTTAATTTTTGACGATTCATCCGGGTCGAATGTTTCATCCATGTACGCCAGCACATCTTCAATACCGTGTTGCGCCGAGTTTCCGACCGAAACAACCGAATGAAACTGAAGTCCTTTGGGTATGGCCGACTCCATAATAAAAACAGCCGTTGCTCCCGAACCCGAGATAAAATCGGCACCTTCACGGCTCAAGCCGGGCACCGGGGTTGTAAAAACACTGGCATGTTTGGGAGCCAATACTCCAATACAATTGGGCCCTATCAGGCAAGCCTTGTTGCGGTTTGCAATATCAGCCATTTCATTTTCAAGGGCAGCCCCTTCTTCACTTTCTTCACTAAAACCTGCCGATATTACGATAAAAGCTTTAACCCCTTTTTGCTCAGCTAGAATTTGTATGGTTGACGGGCATAAAGCCGCAGGAATAGCCAAAACAGCCAGATCGGCATAAGCAACATCCTCAACACGTTTGTAGGTTTCTATCCCCTGAACATGTGCACTTTTCGGATTTACAGCCATCAATTTACCGCTGTAATTGTTATCGATAAGGTTTTTTAGTAATTTTCCACCCGGTTTCTCAACATTGTTAGATGCACCTACAACCACAATACTGTCGGGATAAAAAAGCTGTTCGTTTATCATTGAGATTTTTTTACGAAATTAAAGGTTTTGAAGCATCGTTAAGATGATATTTCACAGGGTACTTAACAAAACAGAACGTTAGATGACACAAAAAAACAAAGAACAAAAAATTATTGTTTGGTGTAACACATCTCATCATTTAAAGAATGCCATACTTGATGCCATTTACCTGGCCTCGGTATTCAATAAAGATTTATGTTTGTTTGCCAATTATAAAAATACGAAAGAAAAAGAGCAGTTAGATGCTCGCGTTCAAAATTATGCCTCATTTATTCATCA
>CAZIIV010000242.1:3186-3762 GCA_964539365.1 uncultured Desulfobacteraceae bacterium
GCTTTAAGTCTAATTTTGTTATTGTCAAATCAGTTTTGTGCTTTTAATTTAAAAGACAAATTTGATTTCCAATCTTAGGGATATCTTATATGCTCAAAAAGACTTGGAGCAAATAATTAAAAACTAAAAGATTTAATATTTTCGCTGGGCAGCAATTACGACGGCATCATCCTGTGTTGTGGAAGCAAGCTAAACAACAAATTATTGCAAGCATTTTACAAGTCCCAATTTCCTTTTCTCGTTTCTTCGGAAAATGTATCGGACTTAAAAAACGGCAAATTTAAAACCATAACCGTTCCGGTTGATTTTAGGGAAAGCACTAAAGATGCCTTGATATGGTCGAGTTATTTTGCCCGATTTAACGGTTCATCGGTTCAACTCCTGGCAGCCAACGATCAATCTGACCCGCAACAAAATAACAGGGTAAAGAATAATCTGGACTCAGCCATCAATTTTTTTGATGAAATTTAATTTAAGAGTCCTTTTTAGGTGGAACCAAATAAAGTCCTTATTTTTAGGTTCTTACTTAAAAAAATAAATAAAAAATTTCAAAACACAATTTAAAATAAAAGTAAA
>CAZIIV010000242.1:3772-4290 GCA_964539365.1 uncultured Desulfobacteraceae bacterium
ATTTTTTTGATAAAATTAACCAGACCCCAATTATTGATTACAGCAACAAGAGCAGTTGGGGCATCCACAAAGAAGCATTCAGAAAGCATGCTGATTTAGTTATTTTTTCGGGAAGTTATTACGTTACTGTTTTTGATAAACTGATTGGATCGTTTGAAAAACGGCTTATCAACAAACATACTACACCGGTTTTGCTTACGAATCCCCGTATCGAGAACTATGTTCTTTGTGATTAACACAACACATGCTTTTTAACAAATTACGTTCATCACAATAAAACAGCCATTCGTAAACAAAAAACAGCCGTTCGTCAAAACTAAAAAAGATCATGGCTGTGGTCATGATCATTTAAAAGATAGTTTTACTAAATTTGGTTTATAATTTATTAGTAATTGAATTAATTACTCCCTTCCTGTTTTACAATCTTAAATCCTAAAAAATGATCACTTCCCCGGTGATCATTTTTTTTACATTCGATTTTATTCCCTCTTTAATATACTTTAATTTGATGTATGACC
>CAZIIV010000243.1:0-4276 GCA_964539365.1 uncultured Desulfobacteraceae bacterium
AGGTCCGGAGGAAAGTCCGAACACCACAGGGCAGGGTGCTCCATAACGTGGAGTCACGGTGACGTGAAGGAAAGTGCAACAGAAAGTATACCGCCCCGCGTTTAAGCGGGGTAAGGGTGAAAAGGTGCGGTAAGAGCGCACCAGTTCCCCGGGTGACCGGGGAAGCTTTGTAAACCCCACCCGGTGCAAGACCAAATAGGGGAGTGTTTGAGAGCGGCCCGTTCGAGCTCCCGGGTAGGTCGCAAGAGATGCCCGGCAACCGGCATCCGGAGATGAATGACCGTTATCCAGTCCGGGGCAACCCGCATTGGACACAGAATTCGGCTTATTGGCTGCTCGGACCGTATATATACTTATAACCCTTCACCAACTAATTGAACGTCTCGGAAATTCTACAATTGGTTAAAATTAAAGATCTTTTAATGGTTCCTGGTTTATGCCACCTCCATGGAATGATGGAATACTGGAATACTGGAATAATGTGTTAAAAACGTATAACTTCAGTGTTCGGATCAAGGTTTTGGGGATCAATTTTTGAGCAGCATCGATGCTGTTGGCAGCAACTTTCTTGAGCTCAAATGGAAATTTGGAGAATATTTTATAGGGCAAAACATAAAGAGAACCAGTATTCCATTGTTCCATCATTCCAATTGTGAGCGAAGCGAACTCACTTGTTTACTTAAGGTATTGCATATGCTTCAGATAGAAGAACTCAAAGTCGAGGTCGGCGGAAAAACCATATTAAATAATGTTAATATGGAAATACCCAAAGGGCAAACCCACATACTTTTCGGACCCAATGGGTCCGGAAAAACCAGCTTGATGATGACCATCATGGGGTTTTCCGGATATAACGTGACCCATGGAAAGATTATTTTTAAAGGCCAAGACATCACCGATATGCCAATCAACGAGCGTGCTCGGCTCGGTATCGGGGTTTCGTTTCAGAGACCTCCGGCCATTAACGGTTTAACCACTAGAAATATTGTTAAAATCTGTGATATAAATCATTCAGTGGATGTTGATGAGCTGGCAAAAGAGCTTAATTTTACCGATCTTCTTGACAGAGATGTAAATCTTAATTTTTCAGGGGGAGAGATAAAACGTTCCGAACTGCTTCAGCTTATGGCACAACAGCCGGACCTTGTTCTTCTCGATGAACCCGAATCGGGTGTTGACCTGGAAAGCATTGTTGTTATCGGGGATACCATCAATTCACTATTGGGCAGGCAAATCAAATGTCCGCAAAGCAGACCTCATAAAAAGATAATCGGTGATCATGCAAAATCCGCCCTTGTTATTACCCACACCGGACATATTCTTGATTATATCACGGCGGACAAAGGTCAGGTCCTCTATAACGGAATTTTATGCTGTTCGAGAAACGCCAGAGAGATCCTGAAGTGGATCAGAGAATACGGATATGAGGAGTGCGTCAGATGTTCAAACGAGATCACGTCTTGGATATAAATATTGAAAACTACAACCTCGATGCAACAGATCATGCCTATGTTGAAAAATTATCGCAAATTGAGTCAACAGATGCCAAACAATTTTTAGACGTCGGCATTGATATTGATGAAACTGCTCGGATTGGCACATTTATTCAAAAAGATAAATCCGTGATACACTGCAAAACCGGGCAGGATGGCGTCGAAGTCATGAGCATATCCCGGGCCCGGAAAAAACACCCATGGCTTTCGGATTATATATGGAAAAATATATCCCCGGATACGGACAAATTTATTCAGCAGGCCAAGAAAAATTCACACGAGGGGTATTTTATTCACGCCCTTGAAGGGGTTAAAGCAAGAAATCCGATCCAGTCATGTCTGTATCTTGCAGAAGAAGGGTTTTCACAAAATGTTCATAATATCGTAGTTGCCGAACAAGGATCGGAGCTGCATATCATTACCGGATGTGCAACCGCTCCTCACCTGATATCAGGTCTGCATATCGGAGTTTCCGAGTTTTATATAAAAAAAGGCGCAAAGCTTACGTTTACCATGATTCATGACTGGGGGGAAAAGATCAACGTTCGACCCAGAACGGTCATCCGGGTTGAGGAAGGCGGAACCATCATCTCAAACTATATTTCCTTAAAACCCGTGGGGTCGCTTCAGATGTTTCCCACCACATATTTGAACGGAAAAGGGGCGGTTGCCCGGTTTAACAGCATTCTCGTTGCAGGCCCGGGAAGTTTTCTGGATGTAGGGTCACGGGTTGTGTTGAATGCTCCCGACACGCGCGCCGAGATCATATCGCGCGGAATTTCATCAGGAGGATCCATCATTGCCCGTGGTGAACTTGTGGGTAAAGTATCCGGTATTAAAGCACACTTGGAGTGCCATGGGTTAATACTGAATGACGGGTTGATGCAGGCCATACCGGAGCTTATCGGATACGTTCCCGGTGTGGAAATGTCTCATGAAGCTGCTGTGGGTAAAATCGATCAGCGGGAAATAGAATATCTAATGGCCAGGGGCCTTGATGAAGAAGAAGCAATATCGACCATTGTGCGAGGGTTTTTAAATGTAGATATTGAAGGATTGCCCGCCGATCTGAAAAAGAAACTGGACCAGACAATTTCTGAAACCCAGAAGGAAATGATGTAGACAATGAAATTTCAGAAAACGGTTTGCGATATTTCTTTTTCAGAGAAAGTTAGAATATTTTCTCATGATTATTTGAAAGCCTGTGTCTATATTTCTAATTTTACCTCTTCCCGGTATCTTTTTACCAAGAAACTTTTTTCGGACTTGATCGGATCTTCGCAGGTCCTGGAAGACTTCCTGGATTTTCACGGTGCCAAAAACAACAAGGAATGGTTTTTTTACAGGGAGCTTACGGCCGCCGTCAGGCATCTGAGCCTTGGAGGCTACTCGCAGACACATATTTTAAATCGTCTGGATTTCTATGGTCTCCCGGGTACCGAAGCTTTTGAAAAGGAAGGCACCGCTACCCTTTATTTTATAAGAAAGACAATAATGAAGCTGGCCCCGATCATATTGAATGAGGCCCGCCGGCTCAATATTTCCATGCCTGACGAGACTTATGATATGGCTGAATTCCCCGGTATTATAACCGGAGAGATGCTCGATTTTAATATCGATGATGCGGATAAAGATCAGCAGAAGAAGCATATCGTTAAAATTGCAAGTGAATTTTTAGCCATAGCGGCAAGTTTTGATCCTCTCAGATTTTATGAGCCGTATGATTTCCAAGAAATATTGAAGATTGTGCCGGAAAAAGTCAATGAAGTGAATATGAGGCGTTTTGAAATGCTGGTGCATAATCTCCAATCTTCTTTTGATACCTATGTGATCCACGGCGGGTACCGGTTCGGCAACAGGAAACTCAAAGATTTGCGGGGTTTTTTTTCGGTGGTATTTCACCTTCTTCAAATGATCGGAAGGCTGCTGCATTTTTATGAGCGGCATCTTCATAAAGCAGGATATAAAAACATTTACAAACAGGTTCAGGATCGATTGTCCGAAGTAATTGACCCGGAAGAGCTTCTAGACCGCACTATTAATTACGGATTTTACTATGTCTGCCACTTTCTTACAACCGGAAAAGAACTGGCCCGGGAGATACTCAATGAAAATATCGAACGTTCTTCCATTGTTGTGGGCGTTCCTGTAAAACTTGGCTTTCACAGCAGACCCAGCCTCTTAGTGGCTAAAATCATTCAGCACTACGGGGGGCAGGTGGATCTTTGTGTCGGCCAAGACCGGTTTGATGCCAGCAGTGTACTGGATATTCAATGGGCAGGGGGCAAGATTCAGAAAGAAGGCATTACCGAAGTTGTTTTTGAAGGGGATTCCCGCGCGTTGAAGGATATTGAAATTCTTGCAGGGGTTAATTACGGTGAAGATACAATGGGCAAAGGGATTCCGCTTCCCAGGGAATTGAAATACCTTAAATAATATTTTGTTATTTTTATAACTTTTAGAAATTGGATGGGGTTTCGGGAGATCGAGCTTTTTGCCTGATACATGGAATAATGGAATGCTGGAATATTGGAATGATGATTTAAAGAAGATGACATTCCTCTATTTAATTCCCGTCAATAGGAAATTTACAATACCCCAAGCTTCCATTTTTCCAGAACCCAATATTCCAGAGTTCCACTATTCCAACATTCCAATTTTGATGAATTCGCATTTTGATGAATTCGCAAAAAGTCGTCACTCCGGTAGATCCCGGATCGAGTCCGGGAGGAGTCCAGATGCTCTGCAACTGTTTGAAAATACTGGATTCCGGCTTTCGCCGG
>CAZIIV010000244.1:0-4268 GCA_964539365.1 uncultured Desulfobacteraceae bacterium
TTTTTTCAGCGGCCTCGTCTTTCCAATACGCCAATATTCCGCCACTACGAGTAGAGGCTCGACTTGTTTCATCCACCCCGGGGATTTTAATCCCGTTAGAATTACCGCTTATCGGTATTCTGCGACAACGCGAAGCCAAAATGCCAGTTTCAAATACTTCCTGCAGCAATTCAGTTGAAAAATCGGTTTGAACAAGAAACCCACCGTCCGAGCTTACCGTTTCGCCAAGCCCGGTTGCGGCGGCCTGAATCCTAAGCCGTGGATCTACCGTACCGCCCGGACAGCCAGCTCTCATTACGGCAGCCATTTGCTCGCCCAAACTCGCAAACCGATCCTTTGACCGGCTATCAGTTACCTCAATTTTTGAGTTCTTTTTAACGGTCAAAGCCCTATCCGGCTTTTCAAGCGCGGATTCGATTCGTTCCTGCCGTTCAAGATTACCAACAATGCGCTGATATTCCTCAATCGTGTCCATGATTTCTTCTTTAATGCTCAACTCATCAGGAGTTAAATCCCGATTTTCATTAACAGCTTTGGCATTAATATCCCCCAATTTTCCTTTAAGGGCTTTAATATCCTCTCTATACTGTGTTACAGTTTTCATGATTTATTTTCTCCTTTTTCCTGGTAGTGTTAGGTCTGCCCGTCTGAGCAGTTCCTTTGTTCGATCCTTTTTCGGCTTTGGTTGTTCAACATCACGTTGAGCAACAGGTTCAGCATCGCGTTGAACCTTTTCCGTTCCGTCTTCAAGATCTTCAGGTTCATCAACATCGCGCTGATAACCGTCAAATCCCTTAGAAAGAATCGTTTTTGCTTCCTTTTGACTACAGCCCACATCGCGTAGGGCTTTTTCTAAATCTTTTACTGTCGGTATTTGTTTACCCTCCATGAGTACATCAGGCACGTTAGCGAATACTGATAAATCAAAGAGGGTAGCTTTTGCCTTCTCGTCTTTTTCTTCCTTGTCAATCGCGTCAATAAAGCCCATTTCTAGGGCTTCATCGGCGGTCATCCATGTTTCGGCAACCATCAAGGACTTGATTTCTTTCTCGTCTTTTCCGGTCTTATCTATATAGGTCTTTGCAATAACCCCGCCCACCTTTTCTAAGAGATCTGCTTCTTCTCGCATGGTGTCGGCATTCCCGATAACTATTGACCACGGATCATGGATCATAAGAAAAGCATTCTCCGCCATGCGCACTTCATCAGCAGCCAAAGCAATAACTGACGAAATAGACGCAGCAAGACCGTCAATGTGGGTTATGGTCTTGGATTTGTGCTGCTTGATAGCGTTAAATACCGCGGTTCCATCAAACACAGACCCGCCCGGACTATTGAATCTAATGTGGATGGTTTTTGCGGTAATGTTGTTGATGTCTTTGACTAACTGCTCGGAAGATAAACCAAACCAACTGATTTCATCATAAATATAAATCGTTGATTTATCGTCCTTGTCTTCAATCTTGTAACTTCCAGCCTTCGCCCTCGGCTTAAATGGACTCCTGTTTTTTAATCTCATTTTTGTTTCCCCCATTAAGAAATAAAAAAAGGCAAGTATGAGCCGGATAAACCGGGTGTGGCCCCACACTTGCCCTTTTTCTTTAAATCCAAGCTGATCAGGCTTAGATTTTATCCAATTTTAAATATTATTTAGTACTTATTTCTCCCCTTGTTTTTTTTAGTTCAATTATTTTGCTCATATTTTCGGGTGATTCAATCGGATTTATAATATTTTGCTGTTGCCCCATAACACCCATATTTATTTCAATAGTTAATTCATCTGCCATTGGATTTGGATGTGGGTTTTTATCTTCCAATTCTCTACACTCATTACGAGTAAAAATACCATTACGCACCATAGATTGATAAAACTCTGCCCGATCTTTCGTATTTCCCCTTAAAAGACCCTCAACAACATGCTTAAAATAAAGATTTTGTTTCTCATGCTGATTTTTGGTCAAAAGCTGCATGTTATAGTTCTGCTCGTGGCAAATCATCCAGGGAAGTAAAGTATCGATTACAAAACTTGTATTCTCGGCCTCAATATTGTTGAATGATGATTTGGTAAGGTCTTTGAGTTTATGCGGCGGGAGGTTTAGCCACCGGGCTATCTCAGGGATTTGAAAATTTCTCGATTGTAAGAATTGACTGTCCTCATTATTCAAATCAAGTCCCTGATAGTCCATACCCTCTTCAAGCAACATCAATCGATGACTCTGCCCAAGTCCGGCATAACCCTTTTCAAATGCTTTTCGCATCTTGTCGGGTTCTTTTAATTTATATTTGTGCTTAAGAAATCCTGTCGGATGTATCCCATCCCCAAAATACTTACTTGCATAAGTTTCCAATGCCATGCTGAGCCCTAACGACTTCCGGGCCATTGAAACAACCGAATACCCCATAAAGCCGTCAAATCCGAGCCCGGGAACATGCAAAACTTTCTCTCTTGGCAGCCAAACATTGCCAGAATCAGTCTTTATTTCGTACCAAAGATTATTGTCTTCTTTGATTTTTACACTTAAAACACGGGTGGGAGGTATCGGCCACAGCTCGATAAGATCACCAACACCATTAAATATCTTTTCCGCATATCCATTCCCGTGGGTAAGTATATGAGCCATCATGCATTCACGGCCCACCATGGCAGTCATTAACGGGTTCCAACGGGTATGCATGACGTAGTAAAGCGGAAGATCCTTGAAAATGCGGTTATTTCTATCCTCGGAGCGCATTAAGTGGAGGGGTAGAGAACCAATGGTGCGAGCAATAAGCGTCACACCATTCCAAAAAGCAGAATGATGGAGGGCGGTTTCTTCCGTAACTACTTCACCGGACATGGAAAAAGAGCCGTAGGACTGCCATAAAGACCTGTCCCATGCCTTATCATCGGTTAAACTGAGGTTGAAAAATCGTTTGATTCGATTCAGAAATTTCAAATAATTCGCCTTGGCTATTATTAAAAAAGATTTAGCGAATTATAGGAACAGTTGTGGGGGAAGTGTCAATAATATACAATACACAACAAACACTTCTTTGGAGAATAGCGTAAAATGACGGAAAATGACGGAGTTTTGTTTACGTGAAAATTAAAATACTCACCAAATCGGACGTACTTTAACCCCTAAGTCACTCTGCACAAATTTTATAATGGAGTATCTTGGTATCCACATCATCCCCCGATGCCGAACTTTCTCAAGATGGCCATGAGCTATATAATCTCTTACTGTTTTTTCACTCATTACGAGATATTGAGCTATTTCAGAAAAACGGTAGAAATCTCTATTTGGAAGTCCTCGCAATTCGGCAAACCTGTCTTTCTTGGGTTTTATTTCTTCAACTTCCGGTTTCACATCGGTTTTTTCTTCAATCTCTTGGGTTTCAACCACATACTCTTCAGCATTATCCTTTACTTTCGGTTTTGGTCCTCTTTTTGCCATTATTCATCTCCTTTTAAATTGATATCCTCCTAACGATAGTTTATAAAAATACCAGATTCGCCATAGATATCACTTTCTTTTCTTATTTCAATTTTCATATTAATCCTTATAACTCATAACCTCAATTCTACCTTTAATAATATAACCCTCAATCGAATCCCACGAGTAATATTCATCAGGAGTTCCAATAAAAATAAAATTAGGACTCACATAACAGACGGGTTTCATTCGCCTTTTAATAACATCCATCTTAACTTCTTCTGGATATTTAATATATCCTGACATTAATCACCCTCCTTTTTTTTATATTGATATCCTCTCCCTCATTTCCTATTAAACAATCAAGTTTCCTGTTCAACCCCTATTATTTTTTCTCTATCTGTAAAGCCCCCCTGCTGGCATAAAAATACAACATCTTCCTCTAATCCAATCAATCTAACACTTTCTTCATTGTTTAAATGATAACGTATTTCAGCCAAATCATGATAACCGATCCTTAATTCTCTAATAAATTTGCCTCTCTTAGGTACCATTTTATTTGTTATATGCAATTAATCACCCTCCTTTTAAATTGATATCCTCTCTTCGACATGTATGTTCCCAAAATGGTATTTTGCCAAGTTTGGATGAAACTTTGTCGATTATATCAGCAAGTCTTTGGCTAATATAAAAAGTATAAACCCATTTATGTTCTACCCATTTTATGGTTAATTCAATTTCGGTTTTCATATCGATATCCTCTTAACTATTTCATCTTCTGTCATATCATCGTAAACAGACCGCCTTAACCTTGATTCTGGCCGTTGCATCATTAAAGAAACAGCATTAAAC
>CAZIIV010000245.1:0-4251 GCA_964539365.1 uncultured Desulfobacteraceae bacterium
TGGCGATGGATGTTTTTCCGTTTCCCGGTGCTCCGTACAAGAACACGCCTCTGCCCGAATTGATGGCCGGTCCCAAGGTATAAAATACATATTTTTCCAAAATTAAGTCATGGAATGCATCCTGTAATTCTTCAAGCCCCGGATTTTCTTTTTGAATGGACTGGCTTTCAACACTTTTTAAATAATCGGAGAAGGGCACCGGAGCGGCACCTACGTAAGCAGAAGATTCTGAAGCGATAAGCGCTTTGCCTCGTCCCTCTTCTGTCAAAATATATGCGAAATCATTGATGCCGGCATCGGATCTATAGCTCAAAAACAGCTGCTTTTTTAAATCCGACAGGATCGGCTCAATAATTGCGAAATGGAGACAGATTTCATCGGAAATTTGTCTGCCGGTCATTACTCCCCGACTGAGGAGGAGTTTAAAGATAAGATTCTCGATCATCTTTTCGTTGAGTCCGGTTTGATTCAAATCTTCCGGCAGGGAGGGATAAAACTTTCTTTCTGATAATTCCTCGATGGAAATAACCGCCTTTTCTTGATATGCAACGCTCATGCTTGATCCCTTTCAAGTTTTACTATATATTTTTCTCAAAAATACCGGGTTCATATATTGTATTGCGAAGCTCTGAACCGGGCAGATCCTGAAGGCTATAACAGAACCTCTCGTATATTCAACAAGTTGTCGAAATAACAGATGTTTTGCCTGAAACCCGTCTATTCCAATTGGTACGAAGCCTCCAGGTCCGTATTTGCCATTTTTTTATGAATACAGGACGAAAACGAATAAAACGGATCCGTGTTTTCCGTCGCCACTAAAGCGTCTTCCACAAAGATTTCTTTTTGCTTATGCCGGCAATGCAGACAGGTCCAATATTCCCAATGAAGTTTGACGGCATAATCCAGACAATTGCCATAATAAGGACAAAAGACATTTTTATCACCTCTGGTGTGGACCGGATTTTCATTGTGATTCATGGCTTAACTCCCCAAAATTTGGATTAGCTGTTGGACTCTCAGTCCATTTAAATGTTGGTATCCCATTGATACATAATGATTCCAAAGATTTTCCTCAGATATTTTATCCTGAGGCATAACTAAAGCAGAAATCATGCCAAATTTTTAAGGTAGGATAAAAAACATAAAAATATTAGGATTTTATGTGGTTATCTTAAATGTACGGAACATGGGTGATAAAGTATATGACAATTTTTAGCAGATTCGGTGCCATTCTTCGGCAAATATTGCAGCCTTTGGGCGTGATGTATGAGTCTGTTGATTAATGGTCTTTTCGCACAATCCACCGGAGGCGGACAAGTCTCTGCGTTATGCTCAAAAAATAATCCTCGGAATATCAACTATATGCCTGTGGTTATTTTTTTCGCATGCCCCTCCGGGGCGTAGGCCCTACGGGCCGGAGGCTTGATCTTGAACGAAAATCCTCATTAAGCAATAGACTCATCTGTATGGAAAAAAAGACTGAAGTTTTAGGGTTCGATACCATACAGGCGGCAGGTGTTGTCCCAAAATTCAGCGGACAGATCCTCAGGATCTTGTTTCCTGATCATTGCCAGTTTTAGTAAAACAGACCGCACAAAGGCAGGTTCGTTCCGTCGGGTGTGATTTTTTTCGGGAGCGGGTGTCAGGTAGGGGGCATCGGTTTCAATAAGAATTCGGTCCACAGGTATAAAAGGTACAAGTTTACGCAGATCCGTGCCTCGGGTTTTGATGGTCACAATTCCGGTAATCCCAATGTAAAGGCCCAGATCAAGGTACTGTTTCAGCTCTGCTTTGTTGCCGCTGAAACAGTGGATCACCCCGCTTTTTACATTTTTGAAATACGTTTTCAGGATCTCGATGAGACGGCCGTTACTGTCCCGCTCATGAAAAATAACGGGAAGATTCCTTTCATCGGCAACCTCAAGCTGCCGGATCAGCCATTTTTCCTGGGTTTCTCGGGGCGAGAACATTCGGTTAAAGTCGAGTCCGATTTCTCCCCAGGCGTGAACACGGGAATTTTTTGAGAGATTTTTAAGGGTTTTCAGGGTCTCTTCATCGCAGCTTTTGGCATCATGCGGATGAATTCCCACCGAAGCGTACAGGCCGGGAAACGATTCCGCCAGGGAAACGGCCTTGATGGAGCGTGTCCGGGTTGTCCCTACGATCATTGCCGCAGCAACACCGGCGGAATTCATGCGGGCGACAACCTCCCGAATATCGTCGTCGTAGGCCCGGTCATCAAGATGGCAGTGACTGTCGAACAGTTTCATTAAACTAGTGGGTTATTCCATTATTCCAATTGGGGCAGCGCGGGTATAAATCACGGCTGTTGGCAATATGAAAATTCATGTTCGTCTGCGCTACGTATTTAGCTTTGGGGAAAAGGTGTCAGGTTTCAGGTGTCAGGATCGAGAAACTTGAAGAGCTGAAACCTGGAACCTGAACACTGACACCTTACGATTGAACTCAATAACCAACTATCTTGCTTGATTTACACCCGTGCAATACCCCTTATTGTTCGTGGTTTTCGGTCCCGGACGTCCCCCACTATATCTCAAATTCGAGGGGAGTAACGGTTTTAATAAGTTCCAGTTCAAGCATTTTTTCAATAACATTTTGAGGAATTGATACATTTGTTTTGAGAAAAATAATGTTCATTTCCCCGCCTTCTTCCTGTCCCACCTGCATCTGATCGATGTTAATATTATTTTTACCCAGAAGCGTTGCAAAACTCCCGATGGCGCCCGGCTTGTCATAATTATATATCAGTGAAATATGACCTGTTGGGATGAGTTCGAGCCGGAAATTATTAATTTTTACGATCCTGAGTTCATTTTTTCCGAATATGGTTCCGGATACCGTGTTGGTCGTCTCGGTGCTAATCACCCGCACCGTAATCAGATTGATATACTCACCGGATTCATCGCTGGTTGTTTCCGTGACCTTTATTCCCCTGTCCTTGGCAAGGACCTGCGCATTGACAAAATTCACATCATCCTTAACCACATGGGTCAGCAGCCCTCTTAAAACCGCTATAGAGACCGGTGACAGATCAAGTTCTTTAAAATCGCCGGCATACTCAATGATGACTTCCTTTGGAGCGCCTTTGGTGAGCTGGGCCTGGAGACTTCCCATCTGATTCGCCAGGATCAATAACGGGCCCAGCTTTTTAAGAAGATCGCCGGTTACGGACGGGACATTGACCGCATTTAAGATGGTGTCGTTCTTCAGATAATCGATGATCTGGCGGGCCACGTCAACCGCCACTTTGGTCTGGGCTTCCTGTGTTGAGGCGCCCAGGTGAGGCGTGCAGATCAAATGATCACAATCAAAGAGCCGGCAAACTCCGGGAGGTTCTTGTTCGAAGACATCCAGAGCGGCTCCGGCGACCTTGCCGGACTTCAGGACATCATAAAGATCCGCCTCATTAACAATGCCGCCACGGGCACAATTTACTATCATTACACCGTCCTTCATTTGATCAAAAGCGTTTTTATCGATCATGCCGGTGGTGCTTTTTAGCTTTGGAACATGTATGGTGATATAGTCAGACCTGCGGTATAACTCTTCCAGGGACACACTTTCAAAACCGGCCTTTTCAATCTGTTCGGGCGTGACAAAGGGATCGTGAACAATTACCTGCATTTTCAGTCCCCGGGCACGATCCGCAACAATGGATCCGATTTTACCAAAACCAATAACCCCGAGAATCTTGTTGTATATTTCTCTGCCCCGGAGCTTCTTTTTATCCCATCTTCCCGCCTTCAATGACGAGGTTCCCTCGGGGATATTGCGTGACAGGGACAGGATCATGGCGATGGCATGTTCGGCGGTTGTTATAACATTACCCCCCGGCGTATTCATCACCACCACACCATGTTTTGTAGCCGCCGGTACATCGACATTGTCAAGACCGATTCCGGCCCGTCCCACAACTTTCAATCGAGTTGCCGCTGCCAGGAGATCCTCAGTGACCTTTGTGGCACTTCTGATAACCAGAGCGTCGTACTCTCCGATGATATTTTTAAGCTCTTCAGGAGAAAGTCCTGTCTTCACATCCACTTCAATTCCCTCTTCATCTTCAAACATTTTGATACCGGCTTCGCCCAGATTATCACTGACCAATACTTTCATACTTATCCTCCTGAAAAATATAGTGGGTGTCCATCCATAAACGGCATCTTTCGGCCCCCGGCAGCGTTCTCGCTCGTTTTCAATCCTCGAAATAGCGCGCTATGCCTGCCTGCCCCG
>CAZIIV010000246.1:0-4246 GCA_964539365.1 uncultured Desulfobacteraceae bacterium
CACGTCCATATAATTGCTATTGGTCACCTCGTTTTCCCCTTAATCCTGAAACCCGACACCTGAAACCAGGCATCGGAGCCACGGTTTGTCAATATTCAAGGATCAGCGTTTACCAACGGTCTTAATTTACACCCACCTCAACCCGGACATGCCGGGAAAAAGTGCCACCATGCACAAAGAGGAAATTTTTCTTCGTGCCTTGGTGTCTTCACGGCATTAAAAAAGTTTTGTCACAAAAATACAAGAGTTAGGGTTGCGCTTCCAACATGTTCAGTACTTTGTTTGCTGAGTCGGTAACTACGGTTCCGGGACCGAACACGCCCATGGCTCCGGCCTTATACAGAAAATCATAATCGGCCGGCGGAATTACGCCTCCCACAACAACATTGATATCCTGGCCGCCTTTTTCTTTCAGAGCTTCAAGAAGTTGTGGAACCAACGCCTTATGCCCGGCCGCCAGACTCGATACCCCCACAACATGCACATCGTTCTCCAAAGCCATCTGGGCGGCTTCTTCAGGCGTTTGGAACATGGGACCGATGTCCACGTCAAACCCGAGATCTGCAAAGGCGGTTGCAATCACCTTAATCCCCCGGTCATGACCGTCCTGTCCCATTTTTGTCACCAGTATTCGCGGTCTTCGCCCATGCTTTTCCTGGAATTCATCGGTTCTTTTTCGAACGGCCTTAAATATTTCGCTGTCAGCATACTCCTCCGCATATGCTCCGGATATACACTGGGTCGTGGCCACATAACGATTGAAAACCTTTTCCATGGCGTCGGATATTTCGCCGACTGTGGCTCGTGCCCGCACTGCAGGGAGACAGGCTTCCAGCAGGTTCTCGCCCGATTCACAGGCTTTGGTTATGGCTTCCAAAGTCCTGCGCACTTCATCATTGTTCCGTTTTGCTTTGGTTTCTTTTAATCTTGCGATCTGTTCATTACGCACAGCCTCGGAAACTTCAAGAAGACCTTCCAGGGGTTCCGCTTCAACCTGATACTTGTTGACACCCACAATGATATCTTTACCCTGGTCAATACGAGCCTGTTTCCTGGCGGCGGACTCTTCGATTCGCATCTTCGGCATTCCGGTTTCAATGGCTTTGGCCATTCCGCCAAGTGCTTCAACCTCATCAATGATCTTTCCGGCTTCATTGATGATGCCGGCAGTCAGCGCTTCAACATAATAAGATCCTCCCAGGGGATCAACCACATGGCAAATTTGCGATTCTTCCCGTACAATGATTTGAGTATTTCTGGCAATTCGGGAGGATAGGGGAGTGGGAAGGCTTACCGCTTCGTCAAAAGAGTTGGTATGCAAAGACTGAGTTCCGCCCAGGGCTGCAGCCAGACACTCAATAGTCGTTCGAATGATGTTGTTATACGGATCCTGCTCGGTCAGGCTCCACCCTGATGTCTGAACATGGGTCCGTAACATCGTAGACTTGGGATTTTTAGGATTGAACCGGCTGATGAGTTCATGCCACAGAAAACGGGCGGCTCTTAACATGGCGATTTCCATGAAAAAGTTCATCCCGACCCCGAAGAAGAACGACAGACGCGGCGCGAACTTATCGATATCCAGTCCGGCTGCCAGAGCGGCCCTGACATATTCCAGCCCGTCCGCCAGTGTAAATGCGGTTTGTAGAACAGAGTTGGCGCCTGCTTCCATCATATGGTATCCGCTGATACTGACGGTATTGTACTTGGGCATGTTTTGGGAGCAGAATCCGATGATATCGGATACGATCCTCATGGAAGGTTCCGGAGGATAAATATACGTGTTCCGGGTCAGATATTCTTTTAAAATATCGTTTTGAATCGTACCTCCCAGTTGCTCATGTTTTACGCCCTGTTCCTCGGCTGCCACGATGTAGCCGGCCATAATCGGGAGAACCGCACCGTTCATGGTCATGGAAACCGTCATCTTGTCCAGGGGAATTTGATCGAACAGGATCTTCATATCCTCAACAGAATCGACGGGAACACCGGCCTTGCCGATATCGCCCAAGACCCTGGGATGATCAGAGTCGTACCCCCTGTGGGTTGCAAGATCAAAGGCCACCGAAAGTCCGGTCTGACCGGCCTCCATGTTCTTTCTGTAAAATTCGTTGGACTCTTTGGCTGTAGAAAAACCCGCATACTGGCGAATGGTCCAGGGCCTTCCCGCATACATGGTGGCCATGGGGCCTCGAACATAAGGTGCAAACCCCGGAAGGGTGTTTATATGCTCCATTCCCTCAAGGTCTTCTGCAGTATACAGCGGTTTCACCAATATGCCTTCATCCGTCTCCCAGTTAAGAGACTCAAGCGGTCTTTCTCTCAGTTGTTTGGTGGCCAGCTCTTTCCATTCTTGGATATCAGGATTTTTAGACATGGCATCCTCCTTTGGGTCCATAGATTATCTTTCACAAAGTTCAACCAGAATGCCGTTTGTGGCTTTGGGGTGCAAAAAGGCGATTTTTGCGCCACCGGCGCCCATTCTGGGTTTTTCGTCAATCAGTTTTATTCCTTTTTCCTTTAATTCTGTCAGAGCTGCTTCGACATTGTCCACTCGAAATGCAACGTGATGAATCCCCGGGCCCTTTTTTTCCAGGAATTTAGCGATTGGCCCATCCGGAGCGGTGGATTCAAGAAGTTCCACTTCACTTTCTCCCACCGGAAAAAACGCCGTGGTCACTTTCTGCTCCTCAACGGTTTCAGAGCCTTCAAACTCAAGCCCGAGCGCATCCGTCCAAAAATTTTTGCCGTCTTCGATACTGTTTACCGCTATGCCGAGATGGTCTATTTTTAATATTTTCATAAGAACCTCCTTTGATGGTTTCGTAAAAAGTCAAAATACGACTTTTTACGGATGTTTTAAGTTTCAGGTATTAAGTTTTAAGTGTCTGTTAAAATAATTAATTTTAATTGCCTAAAACCTAAATCTTAAAACCTAAGACGTGATAAATTCTACTTTTACGAGTTCATCTCCTTTAGATCATTTAAATTTTTCCATAAGCCTCTTAAATCCGGGCATGGCATTTATTATGGTTTCATCGGCCACGCAGAAGGCGATTCTAAAATGACCGGGTCCGCCAAAACCGCTGCCCGGGACAGTAAGGATCAATTCCTCCTGAAGCGCCTGCACGAATGTTACATCATCCGGAACCGGCGTTCTGGGGAAAAGGTAAAACGCACCCGCCGGTCTCAAGAAATCGTATCCGAAATCCTCCAGACCTTTACACAGCAGTTCTCGTTTCCGAGCATACGCTGAAATATCCACGCTTATCCCTTGAACGGATGCCACAACCCGCTGCATCAGAGCCGGAGCATTCACAAACCCCAGAATCCTGTTGGCCAGTGCCATGCCGGCGATGAGCTCTTTTTTATAAGAAGCTTCGGGGTTAACCGCCAAATAACCGATACGTTCTCCGGGAATGGAAATATCCTTTGAATATGACGTCGCAATAATGCTTTCAGAGTAACTTTTAAAGATGCTTGGGACTTTTTGACCGTCGTAAACGATTTTGCGATAGGGTTCATCCGCGATCAGATATAGAGTCCGGTTCAGTTCTTTACCCTTTTCACGTAATAGAGATCCGAGTTCGTTAAGACTCTGTTTTGAATATACCTGGCCGGTTGGATTGTTCGGGGAATTGATCAGAACGGCCCGGGTCTTTTGAGTTATGGCATGGGAAACG
The DNA here is from genome assembly GCA_964539365.1 of uncultured Desulfobacteraceae bacterium. Classification (GTDB taxonomy): domain Bacteria; phylum Desulfobacterota; class Desulfobacteria; order Desulfobacterales; family UBA11574; genus S5133MH16. Next base: position 3,684 of record CAZIIV010000246.1, read on the forward strand.
GCGTCAATGTCCAGATTAAAATCCGGTTTTGTGGATACGGTTTTAAGGATTCCGCCGTGGTTGTCTACATAATATCGATATTCAACAAAAAAAGGAGCCGGAGTGATCACCTCATCAGCGGGATCCAGTATTGCTTTCAAAATAACGTTCAGAGCGCCGGATGCTCCGCAGGTCATGATCACCTCATTTTCAGTAACCTGCATCTGTTGTTCGCCGCAAAGATAATCCGCCACAGACTTGCGAACATGCGGATATCCGGTATTGGGCATATACGCATGAATCCCCGGATCCGACGACGATGCGACATGCTTGAGTGCTGACCTGAATTTTTCCGGAGGTTCCAGATTGGGGTTGCCCAGGCTGAAATCATATACGTTTTCAGGTCCATACTCAGCCTTAAGGCGAGCGCCTTCTTCAAACATTTTACGTATCCAGGAAGATCCGGATATAATGGTCCGGATATGCTTTGCTATGGTCATTTGACTGCCTTAATTTTGAGCAAGATCGTAACAAAGATATATATATTTATTAAGGTATGGCTTGCAAGTTCTTTCTGTAAAAAT
>CAZIIV010000247.1:0-4235 GCA_964539365.1 uncultured Desulfobacteraceae bacterium
AAGCATTATTTAACAGGGTAAATTTTTTGGGATTTGTTATTTGGAATTTCGATAAGTCAATGAACTTTCAATAAAGCAAATCCCCTCTGGGGATAACTAAAGCCTGGTCCTTTGGGCCCGGATTCTTTATTTAACCTAAAACCTTTCTTAAAAACTGCCCGGTATAAGATTCGCTGATATCAGCGATTTCTTCCGGTGTGCCGAATGCGACAATATTTCCCCCTTGATCCCCTCCTTCGGGGCCCAGATCGATAATATGATCGGCGGTTTTGATGACATCCATGTTATGTTCGATCACAATAACGGTGTTACCCGCCTGTACCAGTCGTGACAGCACATTCAAAAGTTTGTTGATATCATCCATGTGAAGACCCGTGGTCGGCTCATCAAGGATATAGACGGTTTTACCCGTACCTTTTTTGCTGAGTTCCCGTGACAGCTTTACCCGCTGGGCTTCGCCGCCGGATAATGTTGTGGCCGGCTGACCGATATGGATGTATCCCAGTCCCACATCAATCAGTGTTTGCAACTTGGATCTGATATTTTTTATCTTTTCAAAAAAGCCAAATGACTGATTTGCGGTCATGTCAAGGATTTCCGCGATATTTTTTCCTTTGTATTTGATTCCCAGGGTTTCTCGGTTGTATCGTTTCCCTCGGCAAACATCACAGGCAACATAAACATCCGGTAAAAAATGCATCTCTATTTTTATGATGCCGTCACCCTGACAGGCTTCACATCTTCCTCCTTTGACATTGAAACTGAAACGACCGGGCTTGTATCCCCGCATACGGGCTTCGGGTGTTCTTGAAAAGAGTTCTCTGATATAAGTAAAAACACCGGTATAGGTACCGGGATTGGAACGGGGAGTTCTTCCTATGGGGGACTGATCAATATTTATGACCTTGTCGATATGTTCAATCCCAAGGACTCTGGAGTGGGTGCCTGCCGGCATTCTTGAATGATACAGCCTCTGGGCAAGAACATGGTAAAGGGTTTCCAGGACAAGGGACGATTTCCCGGACCCGGATACACCGGTGATGCATATAAAGCAGCCCAGGGGGAATTCCACATCGATATTTTTTAGATTGTTTTGGGATGCGCCTTTGATGGTCAGTTTTTTTTTGTACCCGATACGGCGTCTGGACGGGACTTCAATATACTTCCGGCCTGAAAGGTACTGACCGGTTAACGATTTTTTTTCATTTAACAGTGCGTTCGGGGTACCGGAAAAGACCACTTCACCCCCTCTGATCCCTGCGCCGGGCCCCATATCAATAACATGGTCTGATGCATGTATGGTCTCCTCGTCATGCTCTACCACAAGAACCGTATTACCAAGATCACGCATCTGCAAAAGTGTTGCAAGCAGGCGCTGATTGTCTCTCTGGTGCAGCCCAATGCTCGGTTCATCCAGCACATAGAGGACACCGGTCAATTTTGATCCGATTTGTGTGGCCAGACGGATTCGCTGGCCTTCTCCTCCGGAAAGGGATGCAGCGGATCTGTCAAGGGTGAGATAACTTAGACCCACGTTTTTAAGAAATCCGAGCCGTTCATTGATTTCTTTCAGGATTCTTTTTGCAATGATTTCTTTTTTGCCCGTCAGGGTTAATTCTTTAAAAAAAGCATGGGCGCGTTCCACTGAAAGTTGTGTGATTTCAAATATGGTAAGGTCGCCCACCTTCACGGATCTGCTTGCCCTGTTTAACTTGGCGCCATGACATTCGGGACAGTGGCGGAAATTCATATAGCGCTTGATTTCTTCTCTGGACTGGTAGGATTCTGTTTCCAGATACCGCCGTTCTAATTTAGGGATAATACCCTCAAAAGGTTTTGCATAAGTAAAACGGCGATGATTTCGTTCAAAATAGAATTTGATCCGTTCCTTTCCCGATCCGTAAAAGAGGACATTTTTAAAATGATCGGGAAGATCCTTGTAGGGGGTATAGATGTCAACACCGTAGTGAGACGTCAGAGCATCCAAAAATTCCATGAAATGAACCGTATTTCTGTTGGCCCACAGGTCAACCGCTCCTTCCCTTAGCGAGAGCTCGTGGTTTGGAATGATAAGCTCCGGATCAAATTCGGTGGTAGACCCCAGGCCATCGCATTTTGGGCAGGCACCCTGGGGGGAGTTGAAAGAAAAGCTTGCCGGTGTGAATTCAGGATAGCTTATCCCACAGGAGATACATGCCGCTTTTTCACTGAAAAGAACAGGCCCCGTGTCGACAACGTCCACAGTGACAAGCCCATCTGACTGAGACATGGCCAACTCCAGAGAATCTGCCAACCGGTTTTTAACCGTTTCTTTTACAACCAGTCGATCCACGACCACATCGATGGTATGTTTCTTGTGTTTATCGAGCTCGCCCACCGCTTCAAGTTCCAGGGTTTTCCCATCAACACGGACCCTTGCGAACCCTTCCTTTTTCAGCCGCTTAAAAAGCTTTTCATGTGTACCTTTCTGGCCTGAAACCAGGGGCGATAAAATAACAATCCGGGTCCCTTGGTTTAAGGACATCACCTTGTCCAGAATCTGATCCAGTGTTTGAGAAGTAATGGGTTTCCCGCATTTGTAACAGTGGGCGGTGCCGATTCTGGCAAAAAGCAGGCGGAGATAGTCATAGATTTCCGTAACCGTGCCTACTGTCGATCGGGGGTTGTGGCTGGCTGTTTTCTGTTCAATTGCAATTGCGGGTGACAGTCCTTCGATCATGTCTACATCCGGCTTTTCCATGCGCTCTAAAAACTGGCGTGCGTACGCGGAAAGTGATTCCACGTACCGGCGCTGTCCTTCGGCATAAAGGGTATCAAAGGCAAGGGTGGATTTGCCTGACCCGGAGATGCCGGTAACCACGATCAGCTTGTTTCGGGGCAATTCAACATCAATGTTTTTCAGATTATGTTGTCTTGCACCGCGGATACATATTATATCAGTGTTCATTAAAAATTAGTTCGCTTCGCTCACAATTGGAATGTTGGAATATTGGAACACTGGAATATTGGGTTATTGGGAAATAGGAAGTTGGGTTATTGTAACCTTCCTCTTTACAGGAATTAAATAGAGGCGTCCGACCTTCTTTAAATTATCATTCCATTATTCCATCATTCCAACATTCCATGTCCGAGTTAAAAATTTAACTCTAAAAAATGTCATATATTTTCAAAAAAAGTGTAGAAATTCTAAAACGTTCAATTATTGTTTTTTCCAACGCATATCGCCTGTTGGGCCGCCATACGAATCGCTGCAATCAAACTCCCCGGATCTGCAATACCGGCTCCTGCAATATCATAAGCCGTACCATGGTCAACAGAGGTTCTTATAATCGGAAGGCCCAGCGTGGTATTTACCCCATTGTTAAAGTGTATCAGCTTAAACGGAATAAGTCCCTGGTCGTGATACATGCATACAACCGCATCATACCGGTTATTTGCGGCGTGATAAAAAACGGTGTCCGGAGGAAACGGTCCGGAAGCGTAAAACCCCTGGTCCTGAGCATCACGGATTGCCGGTGCGATAATGTTTATTTCCTCGTCTCCGAACATGCCCCCTTCGCCGGAATGGGGATTAAGTCCGGAGACGGCAATGCGGGGAGTTTTAATTCCAAACCGTTTTTTCAATGCCTGCCAGGCAAGTTTAATGGTTTTTACTATTTTGGGCCGTGAGAGGATGGCAGAGACATTTCTTAAAGGAACGTGGATGGTTACAAGAACCACACGGAGCCTCTCTCCGGCAAGCATCATGGCGAATTCATTGGATTTGGTACGTTCGGCCAGCAGTTCGGTATGGCCATTATAGCGACATCCGCATAGCTGCATGGCTGTTTTGTTTATGGGGCAGGTCACCATCGCTTGAATATGTTTTTGGATTGCCAAGTCTGCTGCAGTTGTTATATAGCGTACCATTGCCCCGCCGGTCTGAACCGTGGGCTTGCCCCAAGTTGTTTTGTCCGGCTCAAGTTCGGAAATGTTCAATACATCAACCCTTCCGCATTTATAGGTTCCGGCATCAGGGTTTTGGATAGATTCGATTTCAAGGCGGCTCCGGATAATTTTCTTTGCAGCCCCCAATATTCGGGAATCTCCAATCACAAGAGGCCGACAGAGTTCGTAAATCCATGGGGTTATGAGGGAGGAAAGGATAATTTCCGGGCCGATTCCCACAGGGTCTCCCATGGTAATCCCAACAATCGGACGATCGTTTGATATCAACATAGCATTAACCAACCTTT
>CAZIIV010000248.1:0-4179 GCA_964539365.1 uncultured Desulfobacteraceae bacterium
ACAAAATTTGCACGCCTTGAATTTGAACTTTTTACGAAACCGTCTAAATCAGACTCTTTATGAGTTCATCGTTATTCAATCATCAAGACATCAAGACTTGTTTCAAAGGTCTTTCATCGTATGGCAAAAAAAACAGTGAGTTAAAAAAAGTCCATAATAAAAATGGTGGGCCCACCTGGAATCGAACCAGGGACCGACCGGTTATGAGCCGGTGGCTCTGCCAGCTGAGCTATGGGCCCACAGCCCATAAAAATAAATTATCTAACTTCAGAAAATTATTTTGTCAAGCTATGTTTGCTCCAGGTTCTCAATAAAACTTTTCAGTTTCCGGCTTCTGGTCGGATGCCTGAGTTTTCTCAGAGCTTTGGCTTCTATCTGTCTGATCCTTTCACGGGTCACTGCAAAGTCCTGTCCCACCTCTTCCAGAGTATGGTCGGCCTTTTCACCGATACCGAAACGCATTCGCAGCACTTTTTCCTCACGCGGGGTCAATGTTGCAAGGACCTTTCTCGTCTGTTCCGCAAGGTTCAAACTTACCGCAGCATCCGAAGGCAACATGAACTTTTTATCTTCTATGAAATCACCGAGATGGCTGTCTTCTTCTTCCCCGATAGGTGTCTCCAGCGATATGGGTTCTCTTGCAATTTTTAAAACCTTGCGCACTTTAAATAAGGGAATTTCCATTTTTTCCGCGATCTCTTCAGGAGTGGGCTCTCGTCCAAGCTCTTGCACAAGGTATCTGGAAGTACGAATAAGCTTGTTTATGGTTTCAATCATATGGACCGGAATCCGGATGGTTCTTGCCTGGTCGGCGATTGCTCGTGTTATGGCTTGTCTTATCCACCATGTGGCATATGTACTGAATTTATAGCCGCGGCGATATTCGAATTTATCGACGGCTTTCATAAGACCGACATTTCCTTCTTGGATCAAATCCAGAAACTGGAGACCTCTGTTTGTATATTTTTTTGCAATACTGACAACCAGGCGCAAATTGGCTTTGGTTAGTTCACTTTTGGCGCGCTTTGCTCTAAAACGCCCTTCTTCAATATTAGAGACAATTCTTTTTAACGCCCTGTTTTTTGCTTTGATAGCATATTCTCTTCCCGCAAGTTGTTCTTGAATGTTTTTCAGATCTTCAAACAGTATAAGAATCTCAACCTTGGACAGCTCACAACGGGAACTGAGCCATTTGACAAAATTGCTCTTGCTTTTAAGGTTGGAACGAATCTCTGTGATGGATGCATTAACCGTATCCGCACACATCAGAATCAATTGATTTATGGAATCCATCCATTGGATTTGTTCCCGGATAAGCTTGTCGATTTTATCTAAGACACCGATTTCAAACCGCCAATCTTTAAGCAAATCAAAAATTTTTCTATTCCTGCGAGAGACACACCTTCTTATACGACGCTTCTCATCGAGATCCAGATCAGAAAAAAAAAGTTTTTCCCTGTATATTCTGTTTTCATCATCAATGTCTTTAATTAAGTGTACGGTATTCAAATAATTTTCGATCTGAATCGCTTCCTCGACATATGCATCCCCCTCTTCAATCTCCCGTACATCCCTTAAAACTCTCCTGGGACGCAACTCGCCGCTTTCTATCTTTCGCCCAAGTTCTAAGATGCATTCTACCCCTATAGTCGTATCTATCAGTGCTTTTAAAATTTCCTGTTCACCGGCTTCTATCTCCTTTGCGATAACAACTTCTCCCTCTCGACTCAAAAGGGTCACCAAACCCATCTCTCTCAAATACATTTTAACGGGGTCGGTTACGGAACCATAATCAGAAACAGAAGTATCAGAAATTCTGACCTTTTTTACTTTGGTCGGCAATTTGTTCTTTTTTTCGTCTATTATGTCAATATCGTGATCATCAAACATCATGAGGGTTTCATCAATCTGTTCGGAAAGCATATCATCCGGAAGCGCCTTATTAATTTCATCGTAAGTTAAAAACCCCTGCTGTTTTCCCCTGGAGATCAACTTTTCAAGCGTCTTTTTGGGAATCTTTTTTGTTTTTTTCCGATTCGTAGCAGATTTTTTTGCCATAAACTTTAGCCTCCTCCGGGCTCCGGTGGATTTTTTTATTATTTTAACAGTGCCATTTTCTTTTTTTCGGTTGACAGCGCCATTTTTTGTTTTTGATTTAATAATTTTACAAGCAACTCAAAGTCGTTGTCCTTTTCGGCCGCCTTTATTTTTTCTAATAATTTCCTTTCATTTTTCCTCCGGATCGAATCAAATCGGGTGATAATGCCAATACATGCATCATGATTCCACATACTTTCTTCAATTGCCAGAGAGGCAACAATGTTTCTTTGTTCTTTTTTTTCAATTAAATTCATAATATCGGATAATTGCATTTCTGATTCATCTTTGTGTCTCAAAAGTAATTGTCCGATGGATTTTAAGTCATTATTTTCAAAAAGTTCCAGTATATTACGCTCATTTATTTCAGGTAAAATTTGAGGGAACTGAACCATCATTGCTATGATCTGTCGCTCCAGTTTTTCCCATTTGCCTTGAAAGGCTTTTTCTTGATCCTCATCCGGAACACTTGTCTTTTGTCGGCCTGGAACAAAACCCGTGTTTGGCCGAGTTGGCCTTTTATCTCTACCTCTATTTCGAAGTGATATTTTCCTGACCTTTTCAAGAACAGCAACTTCGTCAATACTTATACGCTCGGCGAGTTCTTTGATATACAATGATTTTAATACATTATCACGAATAGCTCCCAGAGGCGCTTTCATCTCTGAAATCACACGAATTTTTCCCTCAACGGAAAGTCCGTGCTTTTTCACGGCGGAATCCATGAGAAACGGGATGATACCCTTGGCCCTTGAAACGAGATCCAGAAAGGATTCAACTCCGAATTCGAATAGATATGAATCCGGATCATATCCATCAGGTAAAACAACAATTTGAGCATTTATATAGGCTTTGTCAAATACCTCTATGGATCTTTGAGAGGCCCTGACACCGGCATCGTCTGAATCAAACACCAGTATTACAGCGCCGTCTTTTCCGGTAAAGCCTTTAAGAAGCTGAACATGTTCGGGGGTAAGGGATGTTCCCAGAGTTGCAACTGAATTCTGAATACCATGCTGATGAAGCGCTAACAGATCAAAATATCCTTCGACGATATAAACCCTTTGTTTTTCCCTGCATTTCTTTTTTGCCAAATGCAAACCGTATAAAGAACGACTTTTGTTATATACGGGTGTTTCCGGAGAATTAAGGTATTTTGGCAGGGAATCATCCATGACCCTTCCGCCAAAACCGATCCCCTGCATGTTTAAATCAAAAATCGGGAATATTAAACGATCTCTGAAACGATCGTAAAAACCGCCCTTTTCTTTTTTTGAGACAATCAGACCGGCTTTTTCAACGAGATCAAGAGAAATATTCTTCTTTTTAAAAAAACGTATGAGATTATCCCAGCCTTTGGGTGCATATCCGAGGTTAAAATTGTCGGATACCGCTCTGTTTATTCCCCGTTTCTTAACATATTCCATTGCTTTTTTTCCTGGAACAGGATCAAGAAATTGTTGGCGAAAAAACTCCATGGCCTGTTTGTTCACGGCAAAAAGACTTTCCCTTTGGTTTATTCGCCGTTTTTGCTCCGGCGAAAGCGTTCCGGTCGGGATATCAATTCCATATCGTGCGGCAAGCATTTTGGCGGTATCAGGAAAAGAAATTCCATCGTGTTTCATAAGAAAACTGAAGACATTCCCACCTGCAGAACACCCGAAGCAATAAAATATCTGTTTTTCCGGGCTAACGGTAAAAGACGGGGTTTTTTCCGAGTGGAACGGGCAAAGGCCGACGTAATTCTTTCCGGTCTTTTTCAGAAGTACAACTTCCGAAATGACATCAACGATATCGGCCCTGTTCTTAATTTCTGAAACCTTATCTTCAGGAATATAAATTGTCAAAAAGACCAACCTCCATCGCTATGAAACCGGAAAGACTGACAATAACGGAAGGATCGTAAATGGAATGAAGTTTTGCACATGTTCACATGTGCTCACTATGTGTTTAAGTTGAAATAATCGAAGACTTTTATCTATTTTATAGATGACGGTCTCGCAAAAAGTCCTAAAATACCGTTTTTTGTCATTCCGGCGAAAGCCGGAATCCAGTCTTTTCAAGGAGTTGTAGACCATCTGG
>CAZIIV010000249.1:0-4156 GCA_964539365.1 uncultured Desulfobacteraceae bacterium
CCCTGAACCCAGAACCTTGAACCCTTCAAGCCTTGAACCTCAGAATAAGGAGGTCGTCCCATGCAAGAAGATATGAATTCAAATTTGTTAAAGACAATAACATCATCTGATGTTGAAGAGCCTTGCAAGAATATTACGGACTGTCTTGATCAATGTTATCATTTTGACGGAGTTGGATTTTTTCTTATAGATCCCGAATCCACCCGCACCTATTTTCACTCACATATTGTACCAAAGAGATTTGTTCAGCGGTTAGAGGAAATCCTTACCAAATTCAACCAGAATCAAGAAACAGCGGATAAGTTTTTATATTTCGCAAAAAAGCAAGATGATCTGCTTGTTTTTAATCCACAAGAAGATTCCGAGTCAATAGAACCCATGGGCATCGCTTTTCCCTTGAGCTTCCGGGAACACACTCTGGGAACTCTGGCTCTAATATCCCGGCCGGAAACCATAAAAGATTTAACGCCCCAAACATCGGCGTTACCCTCGTTCGTTCCTGTGGTATCCGGATTGGTGGCCAATGCACTCTCCCACGAAAATAAAGACAAAAAAATACATATGCTCAACCTGTACCAGACGGTAAGTTCCTCAATGTCCTATATCGGTGATTTGCAGGAACTTCTAACCACCATCGCAAGCATTGTGACCTCGGAAATCCTTTGTGAAGAATGCTCGGTTCTATTCTACGATGCGGAAAACAATGAGTTCGAATTTTTCACTGCCGTGGGCGAAACCGGAATGGAGCTCGTGAAAGAGCGGTTTCCTGCAGACAAAGGAATTGCCGGTCGAGCATTGAGAGAACGGAAAACGCAAGTGGTAAATGATGTTCAAAGCGACCCTGATTTCTATGGTACGATTGATAAGAATCATGGTTTTAAAACAAAATCTATTCTTGCAGCCCCTCTGATCGCCGGAGAGGAGCTTGTGGGAGTTCTAAACGCCAGGCTCTTCGACTATGTGGTTGAAAGCTACTGCAAAATAAGACAAGGCGCAAATAGCTGTAAGGGCTGCAAACGCCCGCTCAAATCTTGGACGCCTTGTGTCAAGTATTTGAACCGGACATAAGCGTTATCAGTTATTCGTTAATAGAAATTGGACCTATAGCAATGTGTGCCTTTTATCAATACATATCAGCTTGAGATCTTTAGTGAAGTCTTACGGTTATAAGGTTATAAATAGCTGCAAAAATAGAATATCGACAAAACCGGTGTGTAATAACTTTCGCTTGACAAATTACCAATAGATGGTAATGATTATTTATGTTGTGGGATGTAAAATTTACAGGCAAGACCAGAAAGCAAGCCCGGAATCTCCCAGCTCAAGTTCGAGAAAGACTTTTCGCCCTGGTTCTGGAAATCGAAAAAATTGGTCCCGCGAGAACCTCTTGGCCAAACTTTGGCAAAATAAAAGGTAAGAAAGATTGTTACCATTGCCACTTAAAAAAGGGCAGGCCAGCATATGTTACCGTATGGAAAATCAAGAGCAAAGAAAATAAAATCGTAGAGGTCAGGTATGTTGGAACTCACGAAAACGCAGACTACGAAAAAATTTGTTGAAATTCACTTGCGCGGAATACCATCCGATAAAGCGGATTTGGTAAAGGAAGCTATTAAAAAAATCCTTGATCTGGCGGGAATGCCTCTCCGAAGTGTGGAAGAAGACGATGGCGGAGTGTATTCCACTGGAGAAGTCTTTCCCGAGTTCCATATAGGTCATGCTCTGCGCGGGCTTCGTTCCCGAGAAGGGCTGACGCAAAAACAGCTTGCAGAAATGATCGGAGCTAAACCCAATCATATATCTGAAATGGAAAATGGTAAGCGTCCTATTGGTAAAGGGACGGCAAAACGTTTAGCCAAGGCTTTACGAACTGAATATAAGGTTTTTCTATAAGCTAAATGATGCACTTTTTAGATTTAAAGACATTCTTTTTTTCTGCTAACGCTTAACTCCCTTTTAATCGAGACCTTTGAAAAAACGCCCCCTTATCCCTTACTGACCAAAGGGAACATTTTTAAAAAACCGCAATATGAAAGATGAATCATCAGAATTTAATCCTCCCGCCATTCTGGCGCCCGCCGGGAACAAGGCCTCGTTTCTGGCCGCCCTGGCGGCCGGAGCCGATGAAATATATTGCGGTTTGAAACAATTTTCAGCACGCATGGAGGTCAAAAACTTTTCTTTGGAGGAACTTTCGGCGCTCACCCGGTTGGCCCATGATAAGGGAACCAAAGTTCATGTGGCCATAAACTCTCTGTTAAAGATCGAGGAACTGGATAAGGCAGGAACCCTTCTCAAGCGGCTGGACCGATTGGTGAAACCCGACGCTCTCATTATCCAGGATCTTTCCCTTTTGCAACTGGCCAGGCAAGCCGGTTTTTCAGGCAACCTGCATCTATCGACCCTGTCCAACGTAAGCTTTGTATCCGCCCTTGAACTAATTAAAAGTAAGTTTCGGGTCCATCGGATCGTTCTTCCCAGAGAATTGAACATTGACGAAGTCAAAGCCATGGCGCGGGATTGCCCCAAAGGGCTGGAAATGGAAGTGTTTGTACACGGAGCCCTGTGCTATGGGGTGTCCGGAAGGTGTTACTGGAGCAGTTATCTTGGCGGGAAAAGCGGACTCAGGGGAAGATGCGTCCAGCCCTGCCGAAGGGTGTATACTCAAAAAAACCAAAGCAAAAGATTTTTTTCATGCCGGGATCTGAGTCTGGATGTGCTTGTCAAAGTGCTTCTGGACATTCCCCAAGTCCGTGCCTGGAAGATTGAAGGCCGAAAAAAAGGTCCCCATTACGTTTTTTATACGGTTAAAGCTTACCGGATCTTAAGGGATCATATAAACGATCCCAAAATGAAGAAACAGGCACTTACCCTGTTATCTTATGCTCTGGGCAGAACCGGCACCCATTATAATTTTCTCCCCCAGCGGCCTCAAAATCCCTTAGGAATTGACAGTCAAACCGGCTCCGGGCTTCTTGTGGGAAAGGTGAAGGGAACCCAGAAAAAGCCTTTTTTAATTCCCGGAGAAGAACTCCTGCCCGGCGATCTCCTCCGCGTGGGTTATGAGGACGAGTTATGGCACGGCATCCAAAGAGTGGGAAAGTACGTACCCAAAGGGGGACGTTTTTTTCTTAAAACTTCCTCCAAAACAAATCCTGCAAAAGGAACCCCCGTGTTCCTTACGGACCGGCGAGAAAAATCTCTTGAGGACATGCTGTCCGGCCTTGAAAAGGAGTTGAACAAAAAACCGGCATTAAAAATTCCCCATACAACTCTAAATGCCAGGATGCCAAAAACATCAAAAAGCACAATAACGGCTTCCGATCTTTTTGTTTTCCGAACCCTTGAAAAGACAAAATTTAAAGGGCCGGCCGGACTGTGGCTGGGGTCTAAAACCGAAAATAAACCGCCAAAAGGCCCCGTCCACCGGATCTGGTGGTGGCTTCCGCCGGTTATCTGGCCCGAATCCGAGATAAACTACAAGGAACTCGTCGGCCGCGTCCTGAAAAAGGGGGCACGGAATTTCGTACTCAACGCTCCCTGGCAACTGGCTTTTTTCAACATTCCCAAAAAATTGAACCTCTGGGCAGGGCCGTTCTGCAATATCGCCAACCCATTGGCCGTAAAAACACTGGGATCGCTGGGTTTCAAGGGAGCAATTGTCAGCCCGGAACTGGGCCGTAAAGATTATATTGCGCTGCCCAAACACAGTCCTCTGCCACTGGGAGTCGTAATCTCGGGAAACTGGCCCTTATGCGTTTCGCGCATAATTTCGGAAAAATTGGATGGCCAAAAGCCTTTGATAAGCCCCAAAGGCGAAGAAGCCTGGGTCAAGAAATTCGAATCCGACTACTGGGTATACCCCAACTGGAAACTCGATATAAGCGCCAAGAAAAAACAGCTTGAAAAAGCAGGATATCGTCTGTTCGTACATCTTGTGGAACCCATTCCAAAAGAAGTGATCCTGAAAAAAAGACCCGGTCTTTGGAATTGGAACCTGGACCTTCTTTGACGGCTTCGTAAAAAATCCAACTTCTGCGTTGTGCTGCATTTCGTAATCATTCAACGTACGAAAAGTACGCCTCATGATTACAAAATTTGCACGCCTTGAATTTGGAGCTTTTTACTTTGCCGTCAGAATGTGACTTTTTGCGAG
>CAZIIV010000250.1:0-4112 GCA_964539365.1 uncultured Desulfobacteraceae bacterium
CAAATTAGTCAATCGTTGACGTTTGATCGGAATAATGTTAGCAAAGGCACCTGATACCTTGTATAATAAAAGAAATAAACCTGTTACGCGATGAACATTCTACTGATTGAAATTAATCCCTTTGCGCCGAAAATGACGCCGATTTCGTTGGGGTATATTGCCGCCTTTCTTGAATCAAAGGGATTCAGGACCAAAATACTGATTGTAGGTCAGGATACGTCTTTGTCACGTTCCGGTTTTCATGAGCTTATCACCGGCTTTCAACCGGCTCTGGTTGGGCTGACGGCTTACCAGAGAACCATGCTGTATGTCAAAGGATTTGCCAACCTTGTAAAGTCTATTGACAATAATATCAAGGTGGCCATCGGGGGGCCACAGGCGACCTTCATGCCCTCTCACGCCTTTAACGAGCTTCCGGATATTGATTATATCTGTCGATCCTCGGGAGAAGTAACCTTGCTAAGGGTCGCCCGTGCTATTAAAAACCGGACGCCGTTTTCGGATCTTGCCGGCGTAAGCTACAAGGATGACCAGGGCGCTGTCTTTGATACTCCGCAAATTGAAGGGTTTACGGACCTGGATGATTATCCTTCTCCGTATCTGAATGATATTTTTGACTATTCTTGTATGAATGAAGCCGTCATGCTGACCTCTCGCGGATGTCCTTATCACTGTATTTACTGTTACACTCCCCATGCGTTTAACCACAAGATCACCTTTCATTCCGTTGACCGGGTCATGGAAGAAATCAGACGGATAACACAAAAAGGGATAAAAAGACTTTGGTTTGCCGATCCCAATATTTCCTGTAAGCCGACACGGCTTATAGAAATTTTCGACAGAATCCTGACACATGGCATTGAGGTAAAGATGTGGGTGCAAACCCGTGTGGACCTTGTCACTCCCGAGTTGATGAAGAAGATGAAACGAGCCGGTGTAGGGGGTATTGCTTTTGGACTTGAGTCGGCTTCCGACCGGGTATTAACCAGACTCGGCAAGCAGATCAACACGGAGCAGGTGGCCCGGGCTATCCGGCTGGCTCAGAACCAGTGCATAGATGTAGAACTTTTTACCTTGTTTGGACTGCCTTATGAAACCGTTGAGGATGCGGTAAAAACACTTGAATTTGTGAAAAAAAACAACGTCAAGATTACGGGAAACAGTAATTCGCAGCAAATGCAGATCTATTTCGGAACACACCTGGCCAAACATTACACGGATTACAATATACGACCGTTGAACAATAAACAGCCGGCATATATGTCCATTGGATCTCAGTACGAAACCCAATGGTTTGGAATCGATGAGCTTCAAAAAATCCAGAGTATGTGGCGAGCCAATTCCCTTGACGGAGGACAGCGAATCGTATCGTGATTAAACCCGCCATACACAAAATATACGTGGTCTTGGCCAAACAACAGAATAAGACCGATTTCGAGTTGCTGTGTCGTATGTTGTCGGGCCTGTTTTCATATGTAAACCTGACATCCAATCTTTATCTGGTTGCCGATAGTCTCCCCGAAAGCATGCCCCGGGTCGAACGGATTCAGAAAGACGCGGGTAAATTTCTCAAGACCAACCTGTTTTCACGGCTTTATCTCCATTTTGTCCATTCAGTCAGCCCCGCAACCGCTAAGGAAACAGATTATTATTTGGATTATTATTACCAGCCCCTGAAAAGAGCGGCCGGAGAATTTGACAGAGAAAGCCTCATACATCAGGAAGTGCCCAGACTTATATTGCTGCCGGTGATTGCCCCGGATCACCGGGTTGTGTCCGCTTCACTGATCGGACTTTTTAATGCAGTTAAAAGCATGTTTATGTTGCCCTGTCTTTACCTGGACAAAACCACCTGTTTTCTGTCCAAAGACAAGGATCTTCTGACCCGGGCGGAAAAGATTTATTTTGGCAATGGCCACTCAAGAGAGCCTGCTGAAATTGCATGCAATTTATTTTATCAGGATCTCCTCGATGAGTCATTGTCTAATTTGGCATCCAAAACCGTATCTATGTCCGTCCCCTGCCCGGCGTCACTCATCGTATCGGCCGGTGACGGCCAGGTCTATTGTTGTATGGATGCATTTCGAAAGGATGAAAGCCTCACCGATATTTTTGGAAAAAGTGCAGACGAACTCATGGAAATTTACTATAAACACAATCATTCCAAAAGAAACTGCCTAAGGTGCAGACGCCAAACAGCCGAGTTTTTTACAGGATTACCCGTATCGGAAACCAAAAAAAAACATATTGGGAAATTGCTTTCTCATTTTGAAACATCCCGCGGCGTGTCCGTGAGGTAAGTATGGTGAAAGGCTACAGTTTTCTGGATCTAAAAATCATGATGATGAGCCAGACGCCAAGGAAACTGGCCACAATATAGCCGGTTACCCCCACAATGGCGGTTAAAGAAATCTGTTGGACGCCAAAAAGATTGACCGTGAATACAAACAGGTGTTGAGACGCGTTCAAGACCATGGCGCCGGCAATCAGGGAGGCGGAAATGACCAATCCGATAATCAGCCGGTTAATGCTTTTTACAATTCGGCTGCTCATATCTTGAAAGCCATTGTGCTGGAGTTCTATTCGCTGTTTGCCTTTGGCGGTTTGGTTGAGAATATCATGGACAAGTTTTGGAATCATTTTCATACGGCTGCCCGTGGAAATGACGTCTTTTCGCATGGTTTTCAAGACGTTTTTTCTCAGATAACTGCGTTCGATGAGCTTTTTTGCATAGGGTTTGGTCACTTCGAGAATGCTGGCGTCGCTTCCCAGTATCTTGCCCAGGGCTTCCGTCTGAATAAATGTCTTACAAAGAAGTAAAAGATTCCTCGGCAACCGGATCTTGTATTTGTAGATGAGCTGAATGATCTGGTCATATACATCTCTCACCGAAATGGTTTGCAGGGAACGTCCGTAAAAAGACTCACTCATATCCTTGAGATCCCTGCGGAAGTTCTTTAAATCCATGGTATCTTCGTCGATCAGCCCCGCACCCAACAGCGCATCCATGACCATATCATAATCGTGTTCGGCATACCCCAGAAAAAGGAATGCGATCTGGTGCATGGTTTCATCATCCAGATACCCGGTAATGCCAAAGTCAACCAGACTGACACGACCGTCGAACATAACGATGGTATTCCCGGAATGCGGATCTGCATGGAAAAAACCGAATTCCATCAGTTGGCGCGAAAAGGAGCGCAGGCCGATCATGGCGATGTCCTTAGGATCCATATCATGGGCACGGATGACATCCACCCGGTCCATTTTAATGCCCGGTATATGTTCCATGGTCAACACCGATTTTGTGGTGTGATCCCAATACACTTCAGGGATATAGATTTCATCGTCCGCCTTGAAATTATTGGCGAATTTATCGATATTCCCGGCTTCTATAAACATATCGAGTTCTTTGAAAACAACCCGTTCAAATTCTTTTACCAGATTAACGGCTCCGATCACGCGTGCAATCTCTGAGACGTTTTCGGGCGGTTTTGTCAAGCAGGTAAAGGAGATATCCCAGGGTAAACGCGTTTGAATCCCAACGCAGGGAGGACGATCCACCAGGGCGTGTTTCTCTTGACACAAATATGTCTCATAAAACAACAGGATAAATTTAGGGGTTTCGCCGAATGGAATAATGGAGTAATAAAATAATGGGTTTGAAGGAGTTTTTTCTACCAAAACCGCAGTGGCACGTTTATTGCTGCATTTTGGATACAAAAAGGGGCATTATTATGATGTTTACCCGGAAACATTCCCTCCGATTCTTAGAATTTTAGAAAAGTGAAATACGCATATCATTAAAGGAGATATCCAGTGATGAAATTAAAAGACATCAGGCAGAATTCAGATCTATTAAATGCCATAGACTGGGAAATGACTCCGGAAGAGGCCGTTCGGCTGTATCTTGAATGGGGCAACAATTGGGCACGCGGCAATTATGTCATTCGATCGAAAGACGATGTAACCCATTATTTTGTGGTAAATACATGGGGCAAAACGCCGGTAATTTATCTTATCCGGCGTAATTCCGAAGAAGCAGTGGAGCTTGCCAAAATTGACATGCCGGATCATATAAAAGATCGTTTTTTCGAAGCCAATGGTCATTT
>CAZIIV010000251.1:0-4111 GCA_964539365.1 uncultured Desulfobacteraceae bacterium
TTTTGGTCACGCGCAGCGCAGGCGCTTGCGCCGCGTGTTGAATATTGGAATTTGTAATTTATTTGGAATTTGGTGCTTGGAATTTGTGATTTTAGACACAAAACTCCAAGGCAGAGGCAGAGAACTCTGACTCCCGCAAGGTGCGGGACAGGCTTTGCCCATCGAAGATCCCGCATTGCGGGGAAGGATCAGGTTTTTCAGGGCAAAACAAACATAAAGGAAGGAAAAGGATCATGAAACTAACAGGCGCACAAATTATGATGAAGACTCTAAAAGAAGAAGGTGTTGACACGATCTTTGGATATCCGGGCGGGGCGGTCATCGACATTTATGATGAACTCGAACGAACCGATATCCGTCACATTCTTGTTCGCCAGGAGGCGTGTGCGGTTCATGCTGCCGATGGGTATGCCCGTGCCGGCGGCCGGGTGGGCGTATGCCTGGTAACATCCGGGCCCGGCGCAACCAACACGGTGACCGGTATTGCATCCGCCTATATGGATTCAATCCCGGTCGTAATATTTACCGGGCAGGTCCCGACCCATCTTATTGGAAATGACGCCTTTCAGGAAGTCGATACCGTAGGGATAACCCGACCGTGCACCAAACACAATTACCTGGTTAAACGTACCGAAGATCTTGCCAGAATCATCAAAGAAGCCTTTTTGATCGCCAGTTCCGGCCGTCCGGGACCTGTTTTGATAGATATCCCTAAAAACGTAAGCGCCAATGCCATCGAATACAAGGCACCCAAAAAAATCAAGCTCAAGTCCTACAAGCCTACCTACAGCCCGAATGTAAAACAGCTGCAACGGGTGGTAGAGATGATTAAAGACGCCCAAAAACCGATTATTTTTGCAGGCGGCGGGGTTATACTTTCAAAAGCTTCCAAAGAGCTTACGGAACTTGCACGTAAAACTCAAATTCCCGTGACATGTTCTCTGATGGGCCTGGGGGGATTCCCGGGTACGGATCCGTTGTGGCTCGGCATGATCGGTATGCATGGCACCTATCGATCCAATATGTCCACCGGAGAATGCGATCTTTTGATCGGCATCGGTGTCCGTTTTGACGACCGTGTTACGGGCAAGACAGACGTATTTGCACCCAATGCCAAGATTGTGCACGTGGATATCGACCCCACATCCATACGAAAAAATATTCCGGTGACGGTTCCGGTGGTGGGCGATTGCAAAATCACCCTTTCCCAACTCAACAAGTTACTGGACAAAGAAGACCTGGGAGATCTCAAGAAAAAACGACAGAAATGGTTCGATCAGATTCAGAACTGGAAAAGCACATCACCCCAAACCTATGATCAGAAAGATGTTATCAAACCCCAGTATGTGGTGGACAAGCTCTATCAGCTCACCAAAGGTGAGGCCATTATCACCACCGAAGTAGGACAGAATCAAATGTGGGCCGCCCAGTATTATCACTTTGACAAACCCAACCACTTTATTACCTCAGGAGGCCTCGGATGTATGGGATTCGGACTGCCGGCCGCTATCGGAGCGCAACTCGCCTGTCCGGATAAACTCGTGGTCGATGTTGCCGGGGACGGCAGTATTCAGATGAACATCCAGGAAATGACCACCGCCATACAATGCGGTCTTCCGGTAAAAATTGTTATCTTAAATAACGGCTATCTGGGTATGGTCCGCCAATGGCAGCAGCTTTTTTTCAATAAATGCTATGCCGCCACCTGCCTTGAATGTGCTCCGGATTTCGTAAGGCTTGCCGAAGCATACGGCGCCGTGGGGTTAAGAGCAACAAAACCCGAAGAGGTTGAACCCGTTTTGAAAAAAGGACTTTTTTCCAAAAAAACTGTAATTATGGATTTTGTGGTAGAAAAAGAAGAATGTGTTTATCCCATGGTTCCGGCAGGAGCTCCTGTTACGGAAATGCTTCTGGTATAACCCAACCCGGACAAACCGGCCTCCGGCCCGGAGAGAACCAAAAACATTTGCCACAACGTCACAAAGACCCGCCCGCCTCGCCTAAGGCGAAGCCGATGGCGGGCAGGCACAAACGATATATCGATTTTTTTCTTCGTGCCTTGGTGCGTCAGTGGCGAGCAAAAAAAGGATGTTACCCATGACACAAGAAAAACATGTACTTTCGATTCTAGTAGATAACGAACCCGGTGTACTCTCCAGAATTGCGGGACTGTTCAGCGGCCGGGGATTTAACATTGAAAGCCTCTGCGTTGCCGAAACAACAGATCCGCTGGTATCAAGGATCACCCTGGTTACCACCGGAGAACCTCCGATCATTGAACAAATTGAAAAACAGCTTAACAAGCTCATTAATGTGATTAAAGTCCACGATCTTACCGGAACCGAATTTGTGCACAGGGAGATGGCCTTGATCAAGGTGATGGCCAAAGCCGAGCACCGTGCCGAAATCTTGCGGATTGTGGATATCTTCAGATGCAAAGTGGTTGATGTGAGCCTCGATCACTACACCATAGAAGTGACCGGTGATGAAAGAAAGATGAAAGCCATATTAAATCTATTAAAGCCTATCGGCATCAAGGAGATTGCAAAAACAGGCATCATTGCGCTCATCCGGGAGGCCAAGTAGATCCCCGAAGGCCGATGGCGGGCAGGAGGTACTAAGGATAATTTTAATAATCTTTCTTCGTGACTTGGTGCTTAGTGGCCGTAAAAAAGTTTTTTTAATTTTTAATTTTTAACATTTTTATAGGAGAATAACATGGCTAAAATAAATTTCGGAGGTATTGAAGAAGAAGTCATTACTTCGGACGAATTTTCTCTGGAAAAAGCAAGAGACGTACTTAAAAACGAAATCGTTGCCGTCCTCGGTTACGGCGTTCAGGGACCCGGACAGGCGTTAAACATGAAGGATAACGGGATTAATGTCATCGTGGGACAACGGGATAATAGCAAATCGTGGGACAAGGCGGTCGCGGACGGCTTTATTCCCGGCCAAACACTCTTCCCTCTCGAGGAAGCGGCTCGGAAAGCAACCGTCATCCAGTTTCTTCTTTCAGATGCCGGCCAGGTTGCAACCTGGCCCAAGATAAAAAAATGCCTCAACCCGGGGGACGCACTCTATTTCTCCCACGGCTTTTCAATTGTTTATAAAGACCAGACCGGTATTGTACCCCCTGAAAACGTGGATGTGATTCTGGTAGCCCCCAAGGGATCCGGCAGAACCGTTCGAACGAATTTTCTTGACGGCAGCGGAATCAATTCAAGCTTTGCCATACAACAGGATTTCACCGGCCGGGCAAAGGAACGGACTCTGGCGTTGGGAATTGCCATCGGGTCAGGCTATCTGTTCCCCACGACATTTAAAAATGAAGTCTATAGTGATTTGACCGGTGAACGGGGGGTTCTCATGGGCTGTCTGGCAGGTGTGATGGAGGCCCAATACAATGTACTGAGAAAACACGGGCACACGCCCAGTGAAGCCTTTAATGAAACCGTTGAAGAGCTCACCCAGAGTCTTATCCGTCTGGTGGCTCAAAATGGTATGGACTGGATGTTTTCAAACTGCAGTACAACCGCCCAGCGAGGGGCTCTGGACTGGGCGCCCAGGTTCCGTGATGCAGTGGTTCCTCTGTTTGACGAACTGTATGAAAGAGTTGTGTCCGGCATAGAAACCAAACGGGTCATCGAGGCAAACAGCGCACCTGACTATCGCGAAAAACTGCAGGCAGAACTCGATATTATCAAAAATTCTGAAATGTGGCGGGCCGGAGCTGCGGTACGGGCGTTACGTCCCGAAAATCGATAACCATAAAAAGCCTGGTCCAGAAAACCAGGCTTTGATTATACCCAAAGGGGATTTGCTCTGTTGGAAGTTCATTGACATATTGAAATCCCAAATAACAAAACACAAATAACAAATAAATTCCAATTACCGAAATTCGAAATAACAAACAAAAGAATAAACAAATGGCTTTGGCCCTTGTTTGGAATTTGTGATTTTGAATTTGAGACCTGCCCGCTCGTGCCTTGCAATGGCAAGCGGGTTTATTTGAAATTTGTTGCTTGGAATTTGTGATTTTAGACACAAAACTGCAAAGCAGAGCCATCTATCTATGACCCCCGCCATGCGGGACAGGCATGGCTCAGAGAAA
>CAZIIV010000252.1:0-4098 GCA_964539365.1 uncultured Desulfobacteraceae bacterium
CCCAACAAATCCTGGCTCTGCAGCGACTGCCAGTTTATCGGCGCATGTAAGGCCTGGTAAATTCTGGATTGAAGAGAATAACAAATTCACGAGATGGTGAGATTGGAGGTGAGACCCACATAACGAATTGACAACAAAGTGTAATCGTATCCGCAGCCCTGGACAATGCTTTTGTCCGGGGTTTTTTATTTCAACCACGAACTGACAATGAAAGGAATTTGTAAAATGAGAACAACAGACACATTTGAAAATGTAATCGGCAAGGTTCACCGGATGTCCCAGGATTATTATGATGAAGTGGTTCCCATCCGGGACATGGAATTTGACAGTTTTGACAATATGACCATCGGGTACAAAGAATTTGAGGTTCTCCCCAGCGCCCAGCGTCTCATTGCCAACCGGTTGCGGATTCCACAGTCCTATCTGTCCAGATGTCCGGAATATCTTCAATCGAACAATCTCAATTACTGGCTGGAAAGGGAGTTGAAGAACAGAGAAACCCTGTTCTGTCGATTCTCCGGCAACAAATTGAGAGGGCTTTTTACGCAACGATACACGGCGCTGGATAATATGGAAGTGCTCACGAAGATGCTGGAATACGGGTTTGACCCGTCGAGCGAAGTCCATTTTTCCCTGGATGAAAGCGTTATGATCCTGAAGGTTCCCGAATACGGCAGGATGTTTGGATTGACGGAAAAGGACAAGATCGTGCCCGGAATCTGTATCGCCAATTCTGAAGTGGGCATTCTTGCACTGTCCATCGAGGCGTATTTCTATCGTCTGGTCTGTTCCAATGGATTGATCAGCCAAACCGCCGTTTCCTCGCGTTTTAAGCATGTTTCCAGAAAAGCGCTGGAGACATTTCCGCAAGTGTTGAGCGAGGTGGTGTATCAGTCTCAAAAGAGCCAGGGGCGGTTTCGTGTGTCCATGCAAACACCGGTGGATGATCCATTGCAAACCATCGCCTTGTTTGGCAAACAGTTCCAGCTTTCCCAGGATGAAATCGAGGTTGTCAGGAAAGCCTATCATCTCGAACAGGGAGCCACAATGTTTCATATCATCAATGCGTTTACCGCGGCGGCTCGTGAGCCGGATCTCACCGCCATCGATGCATATAAGATGGAACGAGTGGGAGGTCAGGTTCTCGGCCTGGTAAAACAATAACCACATAAAAACGCACTTAAAAAGCTCCATTATCAGTTACCGGTGATGGGGCTTTTTTTGTGCCAATCAGAAATGGAGGTCAACAACAATGAATAAATATTGGAATGAAATTTCCAACACGCATCAAGCAAACTGCAATTCTTTGCGAAACAGCATGGCATAACAGCTGACCAGGCACTGCGGGATATTGTCAATTATCTGAAAAAAGAATGGGATACGGCGTCTTGCCCGTATTATCTCAAAGAACTCAAGGAGATAAAGGACATCGAGAGGATGATTGACATGATTACCAAGTGATTAGCACCTACACGCAGAAAGGAGGAATCAATGAATAACAGGGTAAAACAAGTCCTGAACGTAATTCTGGACAAGTTCAAAAGCGGGGATATCCCGGAAGCGCTGGCATTCTCGATGTACCCCATTCCCGAGATCCCCAGCGCCAAATGGTCTTTGATGAATCGGACCTTGATGTTTCTTTCCGGAACCATGGACGGGCGCGGGTATAAGCAATGGCAGCAGGTGGATAGATTCGTCAGGAAAGGCTCCAAAGCGTTTCATATATTGGTCCCCTTCATCAGAAAGAATAAAGATGAGGAGGGTGATGACAGGCAGTTTCTCATAGGGTTTGGATGTCGCCCTGTTTTTCGACGAACTCTCACATTCTGCGCACGATATTTTGAAAGGCGGATTGAAGAACGGTCAAGACCCGCTTCAAGAAATTGTGGCGGAATTATCAAGCCACTGCCTATGTCGATTAGTCGGAAAGACAGGTGATAAGCATCTCGGCAATAGTTTCCGCTATATCAGCCGTTACGCCGATAAACTCAATCTCTCTTCATTATCAGCCTGCACCAAGGTTCTCAACGAAACGGAGCAGGTATTGAGCCTTATTTTGAATAGCAACGGAAACGGCAAACAGTCGATTGAGAAATTTTGGATCTAGAAAGAGTTCGAAGAAAATAATAATGATAATTTTCTTGATGAATAGACCCATCGGTATTTTTCCCTTGACAAAATAGAAGTGGCAGGAGACCTTTTTTATGAAACAATCTGGGTTGATAACAATATTAAAAAACAACCCTTTCCTTAATCCTAACTTTGTATGAAATAATCCAATAGATTATGAAGATTATTAGTTGTATGTAAACATACAATGTCCTTGTATAAATTTATACAATTTATATTGACAATTTGTTTAAAAAAGGATATAAAAAGCACTATAAGGGAAAGACAATGGCTTCAACCTACAAATATAGACTTACAGGCGATGATTTAATGTTAACTCTTGAGAACTGGAACGGCCTTATGAACTTTAACACCCGGCTGATCGCATGTGGTGGAACGGCTATGACCCTGCTCAATATCAAAGAGTCAACAAAGGATATCGATTTTGTCGTACCTGTCGAAAATGAATTCAAAAGGTTAATGAAGTTTTTAAATCAAATAGGCTATCATGATGCGGGAGGTGGTTTGCATCATCCAGATGACCCAAACTTTATTTACCAGTTCTGGTCTGGAAACCAAATTTTCACTACCGAGCTATAGCTGCCGAGCTACTTGATCCGATATTGGATCAAGGAAAACACATTGTTGTTAAAGAATGGCGTCATATTTACTTGGGCGCCATAAACCTGATGGATCTCATCATAACCAAGATGTTTCGAGGGACAAGTGTGGATATTTCTGATTGCATAGCGGTTTTCATGACAGGAGAAATAGACGCCGAGCAACTGCTGGCAAGGTTTAGAAAGGCCGCCCAATATGATCTTAACCCAGACAAAGTTATGAAGAATTTTATTTATTTCATTGAAAAACTGTTCGAAAAACAAATGGTCGGTGATGAATTTTTTAAAAAGGTGAGATCATGTCTATGAAAAAGGAAGATTTAATTGTTTCCTTAAGAAATCTTGGATATCCGATCCTATCCAAAGACAAAACTATAATAAATAAAAGCAAAATTATTGATGTTCTGGATGCATTGGTTGATTTGGACGAACCTAGGTTAATAGAAGGATTCCCAGTAATTCTGGCACACTGTGCTCACAGACGTTCCAATTTGGACCTTGAAACATTGCTTTTAAAATATCCAAAGAATAGCAAAAAAAGACACGATCTTGAGATACTGCTATTGTTGAGCGCTGAGATGCTTAATTTGGAGAACCTACAACTTCCATCAGGATTGGAACATATAGCCAACTCTTTGAAAACAAAATATGGGAATTTGATTTCATCCGAAGCAGTAGACTTGGGAAAGGGATTTTCTCTATCAATAGAGCGTCTTCGCAATACCTTGAAGCGCTATGCGTCAAATCTTGAAACGCAAAAATCCACTAAAGAAAAGGCGGCCGACAGGCAGAAGAAGTCATTCCAGCTTAATTTGCATCTCAGCACTCTTTTTTCACCAAAGCAAAAAGAACTTGTTCTTAAAAAGTATCATGGAGAATCATTAAACAAAACTGAACAAGAATATTATTCAAGGGTAGTGAAGAAAAAAATCGAGGCCTTGGCCAATAGTGAATTAAGGAGAATAGCCACGGCACTTGCTAAAAAATAGACTATGAGCGCAAATGACGGTTGGATTCTATAAATTATTGAAATATATATATATTTTTTCTTTAAAAGTATACATTTAGCTAATTTCTGGTGAAAACCAGCCGAATTTTACAAATTTCCCTGCGTATTTAACCGTTATATGGATTATTCGAAAGATTAACCATTTGATATTATTGACTAATAACAATCCAACCGTCATTTGCGGTAATAGAAAATAGAGGTTGCCGAAAAATAGCTAACCCATTGTATTTATTGGCGTCCCAACCCCATAGGTAGGATGCTGTCCCGACATAACGTCGGGATGTCCCCCGCGAAGCGGGATCTTCGAGGCGCTTTAAACCCCTGTAGTTTCGCTAATCTAAAATTGACCCCCTGAGCGAA
>CAZIIV010000253.1:0-4073 GCA_964539365.1 uncultured Desulfobacteraceae bacterium
GACAAGGCCAATGAATTGATCGCCAACTTGGAAGAGTTGAAAGTTACGGCTATGTACATGGCCGAGCTTCAAACAAAAACAGTTCCCTGGATTGACGGTGTCCACAAAATGGGCCGGCAGATTTTAAACGTCCTGATTGTTATGGTCTGGTTAATCGGCATGTTTAAAGGTCATACATTTACGCAGTATGATCTGTTAATCCTCGGGGCTGGCAATGCCGCTTATCAGCTGATCAAGGGCAAGGGAAAGTAGTCGGGGTTTGGGTTTTGCGATTACAGTTTAAATTCCCATGGCCTTGCCGCAGTTGATGCAGACATGATCGAAGGCCCGGTTTTTTGTCTTGCAGAACGGGCACACTTTGACCAGCTTGTTTGAAATTGTCTGTTTTGAGCCGCCTAACAGCTCGACGATCACATCCATCTTTTTATCCATGCTCTGACACCGGTTTCGAACTTGATACACGAATACGGGCATCAGGACGGCCAGGACGGCAAGAATCAGCACCAGCACGGTCAACACCAGCGTGACAACCTCAGGACCTCCGATTCCGAACATAATTTTATCCCTCCATAATAATTAAAATTCCGTTGATCCACATCAGATATTTTCCGGGTCCGGTTTTTTTTCCAGCTCGATGATGCGCTGTTCCAGCCGCCGGATATCATCCATGCACTGCGTATGCTTTTTTGACGTTTCCAGGGCGTCATAGAACGCATCGATATTGGCCTTGAGCGCCACGGAGAGCCTGCTTTTGGACTCCAGGATCTTCAGCACCTTCCCGGCATACTCGTAATCTTCTCCCACCAGCCTGGGGGTATATCCACCATGTTTCTGATACATTCCGCTGGATTCCCTTATTATTTTCGTATCCGTGTGCGGTGTGGACAGCCAGGCCTCATCTATACCGAACTCTTTACATATTGTCAAGACCGTTCCCCGTGACGGTTTGGTTTTGATATCCCTGCGGAATGCATTTTGAATTCCGATGCGGCGGCAAAACTCGTTTTTTTGCAGCCCGTGTTTTTTACGCAACAGCTCCAAATTGTTCAAATATATTTTCCAGTCATCGTCATCCCACACGGGTTTTTTAAAAATATTTTGCATTTTTTAATAAATATTGCTTGACATGGTTGTAATTTTTAATTTAACATGGCGATACTTTGATAAAACATGGTGGCAAACACAATATGTTGAGTATTTTTAAGCATATAACAAACAATAAAGGGTTGCAAGTGCGAAATCGCAACCGGGCGCTTTTAAAAAAAATGCGGTCCCTTGGATTTACACCCCGCGAAATCCGGCTGGCCCTGATCGGTGCCAACCGGATCAACCTCAGTAAACTTCAGACAGAAAATATTAATCTCTCCATGCTATCCCGAACCCTGCATGGGTTTTGTAAAAGAAATGATGCCCGGCAAATTATTGCCGGTGCTTTGAACCTCAACACGGAGGAGCTGTTCTGATGCAACGCACCCTGTTTAAGACCGTCAACGGAAATGTCACCATCAACAACGAGCTGTATCATCCCGGAGAATCCAAGACCACTCCGGCCACGGTGAAGCTCACGTCCAGCGAGAAAAAATTCATCCAGGAGTTTTGTTTCAAGCACGATATGTCGGTTTCCGAATTCATGAGAAACGCCTCGTCGTTCTATCATCGGTATTATGCCCATGCCGAAAAGCTGATGAAATATTCGGATGCGGTGATGGGCCTGTTGAAGAATCTACCGTAAACGGCGCTGCCCTGCAAGTGCACCTGGGGCGGACGCCGGTAGGACATCCGGTGCACCCAAACAAAATCCGGAGGTTATCATGATTTCCAAATCCATGCCCAGTATGACCGAGCGTATCACAAACCTGATCCGGGTCCACGAATCCGGGCAGATCGACGATCATGTTTATACCAGGGAACTGCGCATCCTGCAGGAAGAATTTCTAACCGAACCCCTGAACCCTGAACCTTATTATGGAACATAACGTCAACATCGCGGACCTGTTCACATCTCTTGAAAAATTCAAGGCCGTGGTGACCCGGCTGAGAATGACCATGGACGGCGACCCGGTGGATCGAAAACGCCTAAAAAACGTCATGTCCATGGTGAAAGAAGACATCGAGGAGTTGTTCGGACAGATAGGAAGGGAATGAGAAAATCTGCGTGGCCGCTGACGACGAGTGGCAGTGGCGGGAAAAATACGGGGAGCACTGGAAAGAATGAAGCAGAGTATAGAAAATACGATCCTGGGAATCCTGTTCGCCGCCGGCATTATCCTGGCCGGATCTGACGGGGGCTGGTTTCCCTGGATCAACTGGGCCGGCATCGGAATTCTGGCGCTGGTCACGTATTACGCCAATGTTGCACACCGCCGTTGCCCGTGGCGGTAATAACGGGCTGTTCATACCTCCTATTCGACCCGGCCCCCCCGGACGGGTAAAGTAAGGGCGCCCGGTTTTCGGCTGTTTGCCGGGCGCTTCTGAACCGGGGATAAACTGTTTGTTATGAAACCATTCTGGATCGCATTTTTCGCGGGGCTTTTCATCGGCGCCAATGTTGGCGTGGTGATTGCAGCCCTGCTGTTGATTGCCGGGAGGCCCTGTGACCATTATCTGCCGGACATCGAGGACGTTCAGGAATGAAAACCGCCGTCAAAATATCCCGGGTCGTGGCAGTTACGGACAAGCGCGTGTGCGTGCGGGTGGCAGACACCGGCGAGGAGCTGTGGCTGCCGTTGAGCCAGGCCGAACGGTTCGGTGACCGGGTGTTCATACCGGACTGGCTGGCCCGCCGGTATCGGCAGCTGCGCGAAAATGGAAGGTGAACATGGAATTGAAAAACCCATGCCTGGAGTGTGATCATCACATAAGCGGTGGAGACAAAAACGACGACATATGCAGAAACTGCGACTGGCGCGTCGCCTACGTCAACGCCATTGACCCCTGTCCGTGCTCATCGGTCAGCGAGCATGTAGACCTGTGCGGGAATGGCGGATCCACTGTAAGTGTCGCCGTAAAAGACCCGGTCGAGAATTATATCAGACAAGTCTGTTCGGCCGCCGGGGTTAGCGAACAACACATCCGAGGCGGTTTCCGTAGAATTAAAGACCAAAAGGTTGTGGCCAAGCTGTCTGATGTACGAGACACCATCATTATCGGCCTGGCCTCGGGAAAGTTCGGGAATTTAGATCAGGAAGAAATCGGGGGATATCTGGGGGTATCGTCTCATGTGGTCAGCAAAAATATGCGCAAAATGGGAATCGCACCCGGAAGGGGCCGTCGCTCAAAACATGGCCGGCCCAAACCCAAAAAAACCAAACGCATTAAATCCCCTCCGGAAAAACAACCAACGAGTAAAGACGGTCCGCCCCGGAATAAGAACATCTCGGATTTTACACCAACGGATCAGATCATGACCCGGGCCCAGGCCGTTACCGATACACCTAAATTTTCGAAAACCATGACCCTGGAGTTTGCCGAGCATCCGCATATCTACGATGAACTGGAGATTATGGCGCAGGAAGAACTGAGAACCATAGAAAATCAGGCCCTCTATTTATTGATCAAACTGCAGGAAAGAGGGATGGATATCCCGGAGAGATAAATGGGAAAAAAATACCTCATTGCAGAATATTGCCGTGGGCCGTTTTACATGGGCTGGCATGTTTATCTTCGTGACAGTGCCGAGAAAAACAAGCGCAATGCGGATGGATCGTGGGGATGGATCAACCGACCCGGTGAAGACCCCTGGTGCTCCTCATTTCTGCGGTTGCTTGGAATTACAATCAAAGGCGATGGCACTTGTGATGATGGCGGCATCGCGGAAATTGCAAGTCGCTGGCCGATCCCGGGAGAACAGGCTGGCGGAAAGCCAAGAGGATGCATTCACATTAATATTGATTATGATATATTCCGAATTCTGGAGGCCGAATAGTGACGAAAATGGATCAAAGATCTTTATGAGCAATGTCAAGCGACGGGAGTGCCGTTTTTCGACAAGACCAAAAAGATCTGGCTGGCCCGGGAATTTCCCAAAAATGTCGGCCAAAACATGTATATATAACCATTCGGAACATTGAGAT
>CAZIIV010000254.1:0-4047 GCA_964539365.1 uncultured Desulfobacteraceae bacterium
TTGTCAGTTTAGTTATGTTGTGTGTTTCATTCTCCTGTAAGTCCGATTTTTATTAGGTAATCTCAATTCACAACAAATGACAAATCTGTTTCGAAAGTTGTAATTAAAATAAAAATGTATAATGGAGTTCGTAATTCATTGGGTTGCCAACTATTAGATCTGGGGTATGATATGGATTTGGTCAGAGACCAGCTTGGCCATGCTAAAATTGAAATGACAAGGCGATATGCAAAACGTTCCAAGCAGATCTTGACTGATGTCTTGATGGCAAGAAGAGATAATGTGCTGAGATTCTATAAAAAACGCCGCTCTGATTATCAAGAGGAAATATAACTATAAATCTATACAAAACCATGTTCGTTATCATTATTACACATTTTTCTTGACAAAAATACTATATGTTATATTATTACACTATGCGTCTGGAGCGAGTCGCCTAGCGTCTTGAAAAGGGATAATTCCCTTACTCCCAGTCGCATTTTTTTTTGGACAATATAGTGATACAGTCTATTAAATACACCATTATTTCTTAAGTAAATTAAAGCCAGGTGAAATTATGTATCTTATGTATATTGATGAATCTGGCACGTCTTCAATCCCCGGAAACACATCTCATTTTATTCTTGCTGGCTTATCTATTCCTATTTGGCATTGGAAAGACTGTGATCGTGAGATTTCTGTTATAAAACGAAATTACCATCTTGAAAGTGCCGAAATACATACGGCATGGATATTGCGGGCGTATAGAGAACAAAATAGAGTTACTAATTTCCCAACATTAAATTATAACCAAAGACGTTACGAGGTTGATAGGTTACGAAGGACTGAGCTTTTACGTTTGCAGCGATCTGGCAATCAAAGGCAATACAAACAAACCAAAAAGAACTATCGGAAAACCACGGACTATATCCATTTAACAAGAAACGAGCGTAGGAATTTTATCAATGATATTGCAAGATGTGTCTCTAACTGGGGCTTTGCAAGGCTATTTGCCGAATGTATAGATAAAATTCATTTTGATCCAATGCGGAGTACCCAGAGCGTAGACTCTCAGGCATTTGAGCAAATTGTTTCTCGTTTCGAAAGATACCTCGAGAATATCGGGGAACCGCCACATAGGAGTTATGGTCTTTTAATTCACGACAATAACGAAACTATTGCTAAAAAGCATACTCGTTTAATGAAATCTTTTTTTCGAGATGGCACTCTCTGGACTAATATTGCAAACATTATTGAAACCCCATTATTTGTCGACAGTGCCTTAACAAGTTTAGTTCAAATTGCAGACCTTTGTTCCTATTCTTTACGCAGATATCTTGAAAATAATGAAACTGCACTATTTTCCCAAGTTTTCCAAAGGGCTGACAGAGTAGGTGCTCTTGTTGTTGGTGTAAGGCATTTCACAGAGCAAGCCTGTAGCTGCGATATATGTACTGCTCATCGACCATGATAAAAAGTGCAAATAGGTTACGAATTTATTTTTGAGGTTCCTACCATAAAGTCAGTAAATAGTTAACAGAAAATCAAATTCCTGAGGAAAGAAACCTTCAAATTGTCGGGGGTTCCCAGCACCAGATGTTAAGAGAATAGAAGAGATATTTTATCAAAAAAGATTAAGGGAGGATTTTGTTATGAAAAAGATTTTATCACAAATTCTGGTTGGTTGTTTTTTTATCTTTATTCTTTGCGTTCAAGCCTATGCCCATTGTGAAATACCTTGTGGAATATATGACGATGAGATGCGAATTAAAATAATTAATGAGCATATTGTAACCGTTGAAAAGTCCATGAAGCAGATTATAGAGCTTGAAAAAAAAGAACATCATAATTCTAATCAATTAGTTCGTTGGATTATGAATAAGGAGCATCATGCCGATAAAATTCAGGAGATTGTTTCCCAATATTTTATGACCCAGCGAATTAAGTTGGAGATGGAAAACTATGAAAAGCAACTTAGTTTACTTCATCAGATGCTTATTTACAGTATGAAATGTAAACAGACGACTGATTTAGCCAATGTAACTAAATTGAAAAGTATAGTTAATGATTTTGACGCACTCTATTTCAAAAAGAAATAATGTATTTTAATTTTTAGGTGTTCCATATTTATCGAAACATTTCGGTGAACTAAAATCAAAACCGTTTACACTGAAGGATTTCCCGCTAAGAATTGACATTACGAAATTATCGACTATAATGAGAATGGTTAAAAAAAACTTTTTTTTGACGGAAAATAAACAAAGAGGGAGGTTTGAATATGGCAAATTGTGCAGAAATGAAGGTAGGGGATATTTATAAATGTGAATCCTGTGGGCTAGAGCTCCAAGTCACCCAGACATGTTCTTGCGGGAGTGAAGGTGAAGACGCCTGTAGCGCTCCCCTCCAGTGCTGCGGAAAAGACATGGAAAAAAAGTCGTAATTCTATAGATAATTCAGGAAAGGGGCGAAAATTGACACGGTTATCGCTCCCTTTATTTTTCGGGTAAAGATGATTCCAAGCTTAAGAGTTTGGGGTCCTGTTTGATAATAAATCTGTTTTCAACCATTTCCCAAATCCAGCCCGAAAGACCATAATTTCTCACAGGCTTCGAAACAAAAGTGTCCACCCAGGGATTTCTGAATGGGTGGATTTAAACCCACGAAATTGATGACCGTCCGGCTGGACATATAAGAACATAGACATTTGAAAAATGTCAATTTTTGTTTAAGTTCGAGAAAGGCGATAATTTTAACTACCCCAGAGAAATGGGCTTTTCATTTCACGGGGCAAGCACGAATACATTGGCCTGTATAATAGTTTTTTTGGTGCTATCTTTAATACGGCACATGAAGAGTTTGTTTTCTTTTTGCTACAAATCAAGTTTTTCGTGGCATTGGTGCACTCGATCCATGACGCCTGTTTCTCCATGAGAAATAATCAGACTGACTAAGGGCCGTTTAGCCCCGTTGCCATGGACAAGAAAGATCTTTCGATGAATACTGCGGTTTAGATCGAAAGCAACATGAACCTTGGCTTGTAGGTTTTTAAAGAAATGCATGAACTGTTCAAGGCCCCCTTAAGTTGGTGGACTCTGAGAAACTAGTCTTTTTAATGCCCTGTTTTGAAGCTGTCTCATAATGATCACTTTTGGTTTTGTTTACGGCCAATCAGGGTAACACTTTTTAAAACAGGAGGACATGTTATGAAAATCGCTGTGAGCTCAAAGGGAACATCTGTGGACAGCGAGGTAGATCCACGTTTCGGCCGAACCATCGGATTCGTCCTATTTGATACCGAAACTGGCAGTTCCACATACCTGGACAATTCAACCCGTCAGGATCTCTCCCAGGGTGCTGGAATCCAGACTGCCCAGATGATCGTCGAGGCGGGGACTGAAGTGCTGATTACCGGACAGATAGGACCCAAGGCATCCCAAGTGCTGAGCCATACCGGGATCAAAAGTTATGTCTGCACCAGCGGAACGGTACAGGAAGCAATTCAAGCCCTGGAAAATAATGCACTGAAAGAACTTAGTGCCGATGAGGTCCAGTCAGGCCCTGGCAAAATGGGCGGTCGGGGAATGGGTGGAGGGAAGCGTGGGCGAGGCCCTTCACAGGGTGGTCAAGGTATGGGCGGCGGTGCTAGAGGTCGAGGCCCCAGACAAGGGGGAAGTGGCACTTGATAAGATCTGTCAACTACATAGACGTAAAGCAGTTAACCAGTTTTTTCCTTTCGTTACAATACAAATGACTTTATCAAATGGCGTACCAATACAGCAATGGGCACGTTGGTTCCCGGTCTTGCCGAACAAAATATGGAGTCGGCTCGCTTCGTGATACACTGTTTGATATGGAATCTGAACGATGAATCCGGAGGAATCGGCAGGGGAGTTTCCGCTGAAATATTCCGGCCAAGCGACATCTTGTGTTCCAAAGATATATCTGAAAAAGTGACGAAGAGCGGATCACTGATGGAGAGCACGGGAATTCTATCCCTTTCAAATATTGAGAGTACTCCAACAATCCCACTTTTTTGACATTATTTGGCACTCAACTTGGCAAAACTCG
>CAZIIV010000255.1:0-4012 GCA_964539365.1 uncultured Desulfobacteraceae bacterium
GCTTTCGCCGGAATGACAGAAAACGGTATTTTGTGACTTTTTGCGAGTTCATCAATTTTCATGGATATGTTTAACGATATGTCCGAGTTCGGGAAAAATAAGGGCCTTGCAGGCTAATTTACAGGCTTTAAGGCTCCCGGGCATGCAAAACACAATGGTTGTCCCAATAACACCGGCGGTGGCACGGGATAAAAGAGCGGCGGAATCTATCTGTTCAAAACTGAGCTGGGAAAAAAGCGGCGCAAATGCCGTGAGTTCTTTTTTAAAAAATGGACGGACCGCTTCAATGGTAACGTCTTTACTGCTGATACCGGTACCGCCGGTTACCAGGATGACCTGAGCACCATAATCACTTATGGTTTCATGAAGGGTTTGGGTTATGGTTTCGGTTTCGTCCGGGACAACGCGATGCAATACAAGGGTATGACCTTCCTTCTTAACCCGCTTGCCGATCCACTGACCGCTTTTATCCTCTGTTATTGACCGTGTACTGGATACGGTAATAATACCCACATCAAGTTTTTTTGGAGCGTCTGCCTTGTGTTTTTTGAAACCCATTGTATCTCCATACCGGCATTTTCAAAACCAATCTTTGATGAATGCTTTCACAAACCCGTTATTTTTCCTGAATTATAACCTTATCCTCCCCGTCATGCTCTCTGAGTAATACATTAACGGTTTCAGATCGCCGTGTTTCAACAAATGTCCCTACATAATTCGCCTGGATTGGAAGCTCCCGGTGACCTCGGTCCACCAGAACGGCAAGTTCTATCCGATCCGGTCTTCCGAAATCCATCAATGCATCCATGGCGGCCCGCGTTGTTCGGCCGGTAAACAGGACATCATCCACTAAAACAATTTGTTTTCCGTCAACTGAGAAGGATATATTTGTGGTTTTAACCACCGGATTGGGACTGATCCGGGTCCAGTCATCCCGATACAGGGTAATGTCCATTTCACCGGTCGGTATTTCAATCCCTTCGATTTGCTTAATGCTCGACCGGATCCGTTTTGCCAGATACACACCGCGGGTTTGAATTCCAATCAGGGTTAAGTTCTTTACACCCTTATGCTCTTCAAGAATTTCACGGGTAATCCTTTCTATCGTACGATTTATATCCGCTGAATCTAAAACGATATTAGTAGCATCCATATTTTCTCCAATATCATAATTAACATCTGGAAAAATCTCCAATATCCCATTTTTCCAAAAATTAGGTTTAAATTCCTATATCATGCACAAAGATAAGATCAAGATTATTTTGATACTTCTTTTGAGCAGAAATCACAATCTCAAGGAAACAGCCTTGATTTTGCCGGATATTTTTCCTAATGTGATATATTCAGCGGATTTATTTTTACATACAACTGAATTGTGATCATTATTTTATGAATTTCCTATTTGTTGTTATAAAATGAACCCCTCGGTTACCGGAATCATATTGGCAGGTGGACAGAATACACGTTTTTCTGGAACAAACAAGGCGTTGATCCGTGTGCATGGAAGATGTATCCTTGATGGCATATATGATGTCTTTAGCGAGCTTTTTGAGGAAATTATTCTGGTCACCAACAATCCGATTCAATATCTTGAATGGGATGTAAACATAGTAACAGACATCTTTCCGATTCGGTGTTCGTTAACAGGAATACATGCAGGTCTTTTTTATATGAACACTCCGCATGCATTTTTCGTGGCGTGTGATATTCCTTTCCTTAAAAAGAACCTGGTAGAAACCGTTCTGGACAATATAGAACCCGGTGTTGACATTGTTATTCCTGAAACTTCAAAGGGCCTTGAACCCCTGTGTTCCGTATATTCAAAACACTGCCTTAAACCCGTAGAACAGCAACTTGTCAAGCAACAACTTAAAATCCGGCACGTTTTTAAAAAGGTTCGCGTTAAAAAATTGCCTGAACCTATTTTGCGGAAAGCGGATCCGGAACTGCTTTCTTTTTCCAACATCAACACTCCGGAGGATCTGGCCAGGGCCGAACAAATTGCAAAATATTCAACAGTGGAGTAGCCATGGATGTAACCCATATGATGGATACAATTAAAAAACACCCTGATTATCGCCGGGCAGGAATGATCCTGTGCCATAACGGGGTAGTGCGCGACACCTCCCGTCACGGTGGGAAAGTATCGGGTCTGACCCTGTCGGTTGATCATGAAAAATTGCGCCAGGTGATTGAAACCTATAAAAAAAAACCCGGGATAGTAGAAATACTCGTTGAAATCGCTGAAAACCGGAACCTGGCCGTGGGCGATGACGTGATGCTGCTGGTTGTGGCCGGAGACATCCGCGAAAATGTGATCGCCGTACTAAATGACACACTGAATGCCATCAAAACAACGGTTACCCAAAAAACAGAATTTTTCGTGTAATTCCATAAGACTTTATGTTTAGACTCACTCAAAAAGAAAAGAACAGTTAAAAAGGGTCAAGCGTTCTATAGGGGTCTGACCAAGGTAAGCTACTAAAAAGATAAAATATTTTATATTATTAGGTGCGCTTTTTATGGATTCGTTCTATTGAGATTGCTCTTGAACGTATAGCTGGTCGGGTGAGAAGGGGTGGTCACAATATTCCGGAAAATATTGTACAGCGCCGTTTTAATAAAGGAATTGTTATCATGAAGAGGGAACATTTTGAAAAACTGGTTGCCAGCATCAAAGAAGCCGGCGAAATCAAGGCTGGAAATAGGGCTCCGAGCCGTATATACGAAATAAAACCGCCTGAAATTAAGACAGTACGCGAGAAACTCAATGTTTCACAGAGTGAATTTGCCCTTATGATTGGAGTCAGTGTTCGAATCTTTCAGAATTGGGAACAAGGCAGAAGGAAACCTGAAGGGTCGGCGAAGGCATTATTACGCATTGCATCGAGGAATCCGCGTGCTGTTCTGGATGCCTTACATACGGAATAGAGTTCATGCGAATGAGAGCCGGTCTACAGTAATTTAACGTCTCGGAAATTCTACAACTTTATGAAAATATAGGATATATTTTGAGGCTTGAACACTTGCCTCGAACATGGAATAATGGAAGGGTGGAATGCTGGAAGGTTGGTTTTTAAAAGGATATTATCCATTTTTTGATTTATTTTACAAACTCGTGGTGTAAGGAAAAATAATCATACGGAGATTTTATGCTGACCTTTTTACATGCTGCTGATATCCATCTGGATTCACCCCTGCGAGGGTTGTCGTACTATGAAGGTGCCCCTCCAATTGAGGACATCAGGAGGGCTACCAAGCAGGCGCTGGACAATCTGGTTAATTTTGCTTTGGGAGAAAAGGTAGATTTTGTTCTTATCGCCGGAGACCTTTACGATGGGGACTGGCAGGACTTTAAAACAGGATTATACTTCGCCAACCAGATGCGCAATCTTGGAGAGGCCGGAATCCGTGTGGCTGTCATACGGGGCAATCACGATGCCGCCAACACCATGACCAAGACCTTGATTATGCCGGAAAACGTTAAGATCTTCAGTACGCGCAAGCCGGAGACCTGGCTTTTTGAGGATCTGGGCGTTGCCATCCACGGCCAGAGCTATGCCAATCGAGATGTATACGAAAATCTGGCAGTAACCTACCCGGACCCGGTGCCCGACATGTTTAACATCGGTATTCTGCACTGCTTGATATCCGGCGCCGATGGTCACCTGCCGTATGCCCCGTGCACATTGGACGAACTTTCAGCCAAGGGCTATGACTACTGGGCCCTCGGTCATGTGCACAAATATGGTGTGCTTCGGGAGCAACCGCACATTGTTTATTCCGGCTGCACCCAGGGACGGCATATTAGAGAACCCGGCGAAAAAGGCTGCGTTTTGGTAGAAGTCGAAGACGATAACATTCGGACGGAATTCGTACCCTTAAATGTGCTTCGCTGGGCAGAGGTCAAGGCGGATGTCGGCCATGCCCAAAATATCGATCAGGCAGCAATTGCTTTTGGAGAGGCATTAAGCCGGGAGATGTCCGACCTCAACGGCATGAACGCTTGTGT
>CAZIIV010000256.1:0-3980 GCA_964539365.1 uncultured Desulfobacteraceae bacterium
TGCTGTGGCCCGACCCCCAGACCCGACCCCCAGAGACTGCACAGACTGCACCGTACCCCTGGAACGCCGGGTCCAGCTTATGTGTGCGCCGGTTTTTTCCGGAAGGGCGGGATTTAGCACATGGCTATGATCAAACGGCAGGGCAGATAGCGATCTGTCTTAAGGTTCTGATAACAAGACAATTCCTTTTATCTCACCAGTCCATATTTCCTTGCGCCCTGTTCATTGGTCACAATAATATCCTGAAGGGCAAACACATTCTTCATGCCCGACTCGGAATATTCCTTATTTGCCAAGGCTTGCCTCCAGCTCTTGTTCATAAAGGGCAATGGAAGTGTCCACAATGGGATTTTCCGGCATCCCGTTCCTGAGATCGCTTGTACAGGCCTGACCGCCGGACAAAGACATCATGGGTACGGACAGTCGTTTTTGGGCTGTCAGGATCTGTAGTTTCTTGAGCACAAAATAGGAGTGGGTGGCCATAAAGATCTGCACGCCCTGGCTGGCAAGCAGGGCCAGCATATCCAGAAATTTGATAATCGCCGCCGGATGCAGAGCAGCTTCAGGCTCGTCAATAAACAAGATGGACTCCGGAGTCAGCATGCGGTTGCCCAGGAGCCTGTCCAGTATGGCTATTTTCTTGATCCCTTCGGCAGTTACAGAGACCGGGTGCCAGGCCTTGCCCTTGACGAAATACCACTCCTTGCCGCTTTGCTCCAAACGCCCCCCGATAAGATCCCCCAGCCCTTTTCTGGCATCTGCAAAAGACTTCCAGTTCTTGCCCATCTGGGGAGGCTTGTTTACAGCCTGAACCAGATCATAATAGGTATCGTCAAAACCGAACTGCTTGTCTATTTCCCTGGACTGCCGGATAATAGCCTCTATGGACAAGACCTCCTTGGCAGGCAAATAAATGGAGCTGGCCTCGCGGGGACTGTCCGGCTCCAATGCCTCGCCCACACCCTTCTCTGCGGATTGACCGAATGTGAATAGGACTTTTTGATTGTCAAGCATTGCTTCCAGGCGCAGCTTGTTCCCCTCGCCCTTGCGTACCAGGTCTCCAATCTTTTTCAACTGAAAGGTCCAGGTCAGCTTGCTGTCCAGAACCTGGCGGAAAGTGCGGTAGTCGCTGCCCCTGCCGTATTCCTCCACAGCGCGCACAAGTGCATACAATGCCTTGAGCAGCAGCGTTTTCCCGGTATCGTTCTCGCCAATAACCACATTAAATCCCGGTCCGGGCGTCCATTGCACATTCTGCAGCGGACCGCAGTTTTTTATATTGAATGTCTCAAGCATGGTCTGTTGTCCTTTGATAACCCCCTGGATCATCAGGTGTCTGATAAAGCTTTGTCCCCCAAATTGTTCATTGATCTTCTTGTTTAGCCGGACGATCTTCATTCATTTTTTATCTCCATTTTTTTGGCACGGATTTCACGGATGACACGGATGTTTTTTTTGTGCAGCGGGATTCGGATTTCCGAATCGCCGCTGCGAGTCATCACGCAGGAGCAGGACTTAAATTTCGTCAAGTTTTGTAACGTTTGACTATGATCGATTTGAATTCATTGAAATCTTTAAGCTCCCCGATGATATATTCAAAAATATAAGTGTCATCTATTTCCCCGTAAAGATGGACAAGTCTATTTCTAAATTTAGCCATCTGGCGTAATTTATCCCCAAGTTCATCAGAGATGAGTCCTTCTTCTTGTAAGACCATAAAAGAATCAGAATAATCCTTTGGCGCTCGATATTTTTCAGACGCAATAATATGATTAGCCACATCCAAACAACATTCAATGCTAACCTGAAGATAATATTTTGCACTCCCTATCACTATTTTATCTTTCAAAAAAGTTTCTTGCGGTGTCTGGGATATGGCTTTTAAAATTGCGAGATATTCATCAAGTTGTTGGAACTTACGGATAACTTTTTCAAATGATACCATATTTTTCTCCCAAAAGGATTAGATGCTATCTATATATGCACGATGATAATTGTGTATAACCGGCAAAAAGTCAAAATACGCACTCCGAATCGCAGTCTCAAAATCGACTCGAACAACTTCATTTCTGGAATAAATTAAGATGCCTTCGGTAATAATTTCTCCTATCATCACAAGAGGAAGTTTGTTAATAATTCTAACTTCAGAACCCACATCGCTTCCCATATAAATATCGATATCCAAAGATATCGATAACTCTAGTTCCAGATGTTTATTGGCCGGAACATTTTCAATATAGATGCCTATATCAAGATCGCTGAAAGGATGTACGAGTTCTGTTGCATAACTTCCATAAAGATAAGCAAACAATATTTGGTTTCTGCTAAAAATGTCTGGAGCAACTTCAAACAGATAATCCCTAATATTTTTGTATTTATTCAGACGTTTTAAATGCTCTTTGATGCGATCATCCATTATACCCGATTCTTTCCAAAACAGAGTTTTTCCAGAACGTTATCCGGCAATTTTATTCCGTCACGGATCATGTTATTCTTCCGATATTATTTTCGCTGTACGTATAACTTTTATATAAACCTCATCTTTGAGATAGAACCCTGAATGGATAATATCCTCTACGGTAGACAGGAATTCATCAAAGTTTATAATGCGGTTTTTGACAGCTTGTAAAATGATCCATAAGGTGCCGACCGGCTTCAAGCCGGCTAATTCAGCGACCGACCGGCCTTTAGCATCATCCATAAGAACTGTTTTGATTCCTTTTTTCCTGGCCAGAGAAATGACCTCTATCTCACCAGGATGCAGCGATACCTTAAGAGAATGCATATCCCTGACTGCTTGAACCACCAGCCAACCCTGTGATATTGCTTTCTCCACACGATAAGCATCTTTTTCTCCGAGACGTTTACCCTCTTCGACAACTTCCTGAAAAACGGCATTTGGAATAAATACCTGATTTATCGAAGTTTTAAGAAGGTTTAACTTATCAGCTTTTGCCAGATAAATAAGCGGCGTCGCGTTTGAAACGATTCTATCCATTCAAAGTCTTCAGATCTTTTTTCAGTTCTTTTAAGTCATAGCTGCTATGCATATGGGCCTTTTCAACTTCTTTTATCATTTCCCAAAGCGTCAAATTACAGTGTTGAGCTGCTTCCCAGATGGTTAGGATGCCGGACTTGTAATCATCCAGTGCGTCGCGTATTGTTTGCTCTTTTATAGAATTGAGCAAAAACAAACGCAACAGTGCCGAGCGGTCTATACCTTTTTTTGCCGCCATCTCGTCAATTTTATCTACATATTGATCATCCAGGCGAGTGGTTACAGTTTTTGGCATCATTTACTCCTAATTGTTATTTGTGTGCAATTGCATGTATTGCATACAAAATATCTTCAATCCCATAAAAAGTCAACCTTTTATGTTTTTCAAATACCATTCATAAACGTTTCGAATCCCGTCTTTTAGTGCAATTGTTGGTTTCCATCCCAGTTTGTTTATCTTAGAAATATCGAGCAGTTTTTGAGACGTTCCATCGGGTTTGTTTTTATCCCACCTGACATCTCCGGTGTAACCAATCACTTGCGCAACGATTGCGGCAATTTCTTTGACTGTTTGATCCGTGCCGCACCCAATATTTATTAACGGGGTATGGGTGTCATCGAAAAACCGGTCAAAAACGTTTTTATCCATTTGGGTTAAGAAAATAAAGGGGTCAAGTCTGCTCTTGACTCACCTTAAGGTCAAGTTTCATCTTTTGAATCCGTTTTCTGAAGTTGCCATCACTCAAAACTTTCTGTCTTGTTCGCTCAATGACCGTGCTGACGGAACTGTAATTCCCAATGCCGAACTCCTGACCAATTTTCACCAGCTTACTTCCCATCAGAGTTCTCATGAGAAACATCGCCGCATTGCGGGGCACATTCGTGAAATTGGGGTCGGGCCACGCGAACTTGTTGATATTTATGAAGTAACGTTCCAAAAATAGATGTTTTTCGCGCTTAAAACGCCATTTTCAGGGGTAAA
>CAZIIV010000257.1:0-3978 GCA_964539365.1 uncultured Desulfobacteraceae bacterium
CTTTTTACGAAACCGTCAGGCTTTGCTCTTTAGATAGTCCCTTACCCATGCCAGAGCCTCCGACCTGCTTTTAATTGTACCTGTTAATTTTTCTTCCTGCACAAGGTTTAGAATTGTTTTGAATAGCGGTGAAGGAATAAGCCCGAATTCATGCATAAGGTCACGGCCCGTAATCAGCGGCGGTTCCTTGATTTTACATTTAAACTCATAAAAAAAATTGCGGATCAGGTCTCTTACAAAGCATATGAAGGCCTTGTCTGCTTGATCGGTTGTGTGTCGTTTTGCCAGGGTATCTCCAAGAGTATGTAACAGCAGGGCAGGCGTGTTGTCTCCGCATTTTATAAAAAAACGGGTAACCCCTTTATGGGTTAACGTTTTTTTCCGCCTGGCCGTAAAAAGAAACAGCGGATTTAAATGATTGCGGATAATAAAATCCACAAACCGGTTTTCACGATTGGAAAATTTCAGCTTTTGGCTGATTTTTTGAGCCAGATCGGCACCTTTTCGGGGATGACCGTAGAAATGGATTTTTCCCCGGTTGTCTATGGTTTTGGCCCGGGGCTTTCCAATGTCATGGAGCAGGATTGCATATTTAAGGAGCACGGTTTTTTCTTCATCAAGATATTGCCGGATCTGAACGGAAGTATCCGGCAGAATTTTGGCCGGATCGTTGAGTATGGTTTCAAGATGGGAATACGCTTTCATGGTATGTTCAAAAACGTCATACGTATGATGGTTGTTTTGACGGCATTCCTTTAACCGGTCAAGATCGGGAAAAATGGCGGTTAAAAGACCGGCATCATCCATTTGGGAAAGATAAAGATAGGATTTTGACGTGCCCAGCAGTTTGAAAATTTCTCCCCATAAGCGTTCACCCGCTGAATTTTGTATCAGACTTGCATAAGCGCTTATAACCGAAGCCGTCTGTGATTCGACTCGGAAATTCAAACATGCAGCGATTCTATAGGCCCGTATCAAACGGATCGGATCTTTTTTAAAAACATCTTCTGAAACCATACGAACTTTTTTATCGGCCAGATCCTCAAGTCCCCCCAGGCAGTCGATGATGTCTCCCGAAGAAAGATCATATGCCATAGCATTGATGGTAAAATCTCTTTTTTTAAGATTGTCCTCTATGAAAGAGCCGTTTAACGATGTGATATCAATTATATGATCATTGGATATCACCCGAAAGATCATCTGACCCGGTTTTCCCATCTCAACCACGCGGCCCGATATGTTTTTGGCTATCTCTTCCGCACTTTTTTTTGGACTTCCCGTGACGGCAATATCATAGTCGGTTGGAATTCGATCCAGGAGCAGATCCCTGATCGAACCCCCGATGATATATGCACCTTTTATCCGAGAGAAAAGATTTGAATTAAAATGAATCATTGATTCCCTTACTTTTCTTGACGTTACATTTTTTTTTGATTATCCTAACTTGTATTTATAACACTATTTCCGGGTTGTGTCTATTGGGATGGCATATGGTCAAAACCATAAAAAAAGTGTTTAAAGTCGCGGTTACCGGGGGGGCAGGGTCCGGCAAAAGCTCTGTTTGCAACCGATTAAAAGAGTTGGGCATAACAATTATCAGTT
The DNA here is from genome assembly GCA_964539365.1 of uncultured Desulfobacteraceae bacterium. Taxonomy (GTDB): domain Bacteria; phylum Desulfobacterota; class Desulfobacteria; order Desulfobacterales; family UBA11574; genus S5133MH16. The sequence goes on from CAZIIV010000257.1 coordinate 1,603, forward strand.
CCGATGTGCTGGCAAGGGAAGCTGTGACTCCGGGCTCCGCGGCTCACAAGAAAATCGTAAATTATTTTGGTGAAAACGTGCTGTTAAGCGATGGCAAACTGAATCGTCAAATGCTGAGACATATTATTGTAAACAATGATACCGCCCGGCTTACTCTGGAGCAATTCATACATCCGGAGATAATCGAGCTCATGCAGCGAAAGATGACTCAAGCGGAACAGAACGGGGATCGTGTGATAGTGGTAGAGGTTCCCCTTCTTTTTGAACTCGGCTTGGAAAAACAGTTCGATCTGGTCGTCCTAGTCAGTGCCGACCCCGAGATGCGGGTTAAACGGCTGATGGACCGCGATAAGGTTTCCCGTGAAGATGCTGAAGAACTGTTAAAGGTTCAGATGCCGAATCGAGAAAAGGTGAAACGAGGTGCATTTGTATTATCGAATAACGGTTCGGCCGGGCAACTCATAAACTCCGTAAATCGCTTTTATGAAAAATTTTTAAAAAATACGGAAAAAGGATCGAAAGTTCTTGACAGCCAAGATATCATGTTTTAGATATTCCATAAGATAATTTATAAGAACACTCCCGTTTGGATCCCGCCATTTGGAGAGAATGTCTAGTCTTTCAATATTTATTCACTGAGCACATATTCTTTCATAGAAGCCGATATGGATCCGGTTGATAATTTATAGAGTTATTTCAGGTTGTCACAGAATACGGCCCGGCCGATTTTGAAAATTTGGCCCGGCCGATCTCAAAAAGGAATCCCGTTATCATGAACATTGTTGAACTTAAAGAAAAGAAAATCAGCGAGTTGGCTCTTTTGGCCAAAGATTTCAAAATTGATGGGGCTGCGGGAATGAGGAAACAAGATCTTATTTTTGCCCTGTTACAAGCAGAAATTGAAAAGACCGGTTTAATATTCGGGGAAGGGACACTCGAAATATTGCCGGACGGATTCGGATTTCTGCGGGCGCCGAATTACAATTATCTGCCGGGGCCGGATGATATTTATGTGTCCCCCTCGCAGATACGCCGTTTCAATTTAAGAACCGGAGATACGGTGTCCGGACAGATACGTCAACCCAAAGAAACGGAACGGTATTTTGCTCTGTTAAAGGTCGAGGCGGTTAACTATGAAGATCCCGAGATTTCCAGGGAAAAAATTCTTTTTGACAATCTGACGCCCCTGTATCCTGAGAGAAAGATAAATCTCGAATGCGTTTACGATAATTACTCCACGAGAATAATGGATCTTTTGACTCCCACCGGTTTTGGCCAAAGAGGATTGATTGTGTCACCCCCCAGGTCCGGCAAAACCATGCTCTTGCAGTCCATTGCCAACAGTATCAGCACAAATCATAAAGATATTGTGCTGTTTGTACTGCTTATAGACGAGCGGCCCGAAGAGGTCACGGACATGATGCGGTCCGTGGACGGCGAGGTGATCAGTTCGACGTTTGACGAGCCTGCAGAACGGCATGTTCAAGTTGCTGAAATGGTTATTGAGAAATCCAAGCGTCTGGTGGAACATAAAAAAGATGTGGTGATCCTTTTGGATAGTATCACCCGGCTCGCCAGGGCATACAATTCTGTGATCCCCCCAAGCGGGAAGATACTTTCCGGAGGCGTTGATTCAAATGCACTTCAACGCCCAAAACGTTTTTTTGGCGCCGCCAGAAACGTTGAAGAGGGAGGAAGCCTCACCATTATCGCCACCGCCCTGGTGGATACCGGAAGCCGTATGGACGAAGTGATTTTTGAAGAGTTCAAGGGTACCGGCAATATGGAAATTCAGCTGGAGCGAAGACTTGCCGATAAGCGGGTATTCCCTGCAATTGATATCAAGAAATCGGGCACTCGCAAGGAAGAGCTCCTTCTGGATCAGGAAACCCTGACGCGTGTCTGGATTTTAAGAAAACTGCTGGCTTCCTTAAATCCGGTTGACAGTTTGGAATTTTTGCTCGATAAAATGAACGGAACAAAGAGTAATCAAGATTTTCTGAATTCAATGAATGCATAAAACAAGGCAGGAGCTTGAACACATGAAAAAAAACATTCATCCTGAGTATAAACAGACAACCATAAGGTGTGCATGCGGAAATGAATTGGAGGTGGGTTCAACCAAATCGGATATCCGCGTTGAAATCTGCTCAAATTGCCATCCTTTTTTTACAGGAAAACAGAAGCTTGTGGACACGGCCGGACGAATTGAGCGTTTCCGCAAGAAATATGAAAAATTTCAGAACCAATAAACCGTCCATTTACCGATACGGCTCAGCCTTGATAAGCATATGCATCAGGTGATGAGCCGTTTATTTTTGATGAACTCGCAAAAAGTCAAAATACGCCTTTTTACGGATGTTTTAAGCTTTAGGT
>CAZIIV010000258.1:0-2393 GCA_964539365.1 uncultured Desulfobacteraceae bacterium
GGGGTAGCTCCGGGAGATGGTACTGGGGTAGCTCCGGCAGATGGTACTGGGGTAGGTATACCATATCGTACTGGGGTGGATTGAATAACATCGTTTTCGCCTGGGAAGCGATGTTAACAAACTTTATCGAGCAAATCCTGTCAATCCTGTCTAAGATAATATAATGGAAACAAAAAAAATAGCATCAAACGTCATTCTAGGCGAAAACGTCATTTTAAACGATTTCATCAATCTTTATGGCTGCAAGATTGATGACAACACCAAAATCGGTCCATTTGTCGAGGTGCAAAAAAATGCTTTTATCGGGAAACGGTGTAAAATATCAAGCCACACCTTTATTTGCGAAGGGGTAACTATTGAGGATGATGTATTTGTGGGCCATGGAGTCATGTTTATTAACGATAAATATCCCAGAGCAACCAGTGAATCCGGAAAATTGCAGACAGATGATGACTGGGAGGTCGTCCCGATAGTTGTCAAACAAAAAGCGTCCATCGGCTCCAATGCAACCCTGTTATGCGGCATAACTGTTGGGGCCGGTGCAATTGTCGGCGCCGGGAGTGTGGTGACCGGGGACGTTCCTGACAACACTATTGTTGCCGGCAATCCCGCAAAAGTCATCCGAAAAATTATTTAACCTCTGTTAAATACGAAAGTTCATTTAACTGGGCAAGCAGGATCTACAGGATTATTTTAATTTGAGCATTTTCCAGATGAAATGCTCAAGCTCTTAAAGAGTATACAGGAGAGAGATAGAAATGGATCAGGATGGTTTGATAGAACAAGTGAAAAAGGCTGTCAATGAAATAGAACCTGATGCTGAAATTATTCTTTATGGTTCTCGTTCACGAGGTGACTCATCTGCCGAATCCGATTGGGATTTATTAATTCTATTAGATGGCATTATTAATGACGAACGAATAGATAGAATACGATATAGGCTGTATCAAATCGAGTGGGATTCAGGGGAGGTGCTTTCATCCATCATCAGAAATCGCAAAGAATGGCATAGTTTTCCTTATACTTCCATGCCATTATATCATAAAATAGAAAATGAAGGTGTGCTATTGTGACCAAGTGGAGTGAAGATATAATATCATATCGCATAAATAGAACACGTGAGACCTTAGAAGATGCCCGGATTCTTGCAGGGTCTAAGCGTTGGAATGCGTGTGTAAACCGTCTTTATTACGCATGTTTTTATGCAGTATCAGCTCTTCTTATCCAAAATGATTTGTCTTCTTCTAAGCATACCGGGGTTCGAAGTTTATTTAACCTTAATTTCGTTAAGACAGGAAAGGTACCCAAAGATATAGCACGTATTTATAATGATCTTTTTGAAAGACGTCAGGAAAGCGATTATCTGGATTTTATCAGTTTTCAAGAATCACAGGTTCTTCTTTGGATTTCACAGGCCGAAACTTTTATTGATTACGTTCTCAAACTCATCAAACTTTTACCCCGTTAAATGAGCCATCATATAATAGCCCAATGAGTTCAATCAAATCCAAATATTACCGGTTATCTATTCTCTTCATCATAGCTATACTTGCTGGACTGTTCATCTACCACAAGGCTGTCATGGAGGTTTTTTCCGCTGTCATCCATCGAGAGGGGAGCTCTCATGGCGTTTTTGTTCCTTTTTTGTCACTATACTTCATTTGGCTGTTACGAGATAAATTAAAAAAAATTGAACCCCAATTTAGTTATTTCGGCATTATTTTTATTCTGATCGGTTTGTTTCTCCCTATATCAAAAACAGGCACTTTCCATCTCCAATTTTTAGGATTTATTATTTTCCTGGCCGGGTTAATATATGTAATTTTTGGGAAAGAATTTTTCCAAAACATTACATTTCCCCTCTTCTTTCTGATTACGATGATCCCAATACCTGAGAATATTTATGAGACTCTGGCAAATTTCACCCGTCATATTAGCACTGGTGGGTCTTTAAAGATCATTTCCCTGCTTGGCATTCCATATTTTAAAGAAGGCTGGCTGATTCAATTGCCAAATGCACTGCTTAAGGTAAACATAGGCTGCAGCGGGATACGATATTTAATATCCTATTTTGTTTTTGGGTTAGCCTATGCCTGGTTATGCAGAGACAAAGTGAGTAGTAGGGTGTTAATCGTTGCATCAACAATACCCATATCACTTTTTGCCAGTATCTGCCGGCTGTCCGCCATTTTTATTCTAACCTATAACTTCGGTCCTCGTATGGCAGAACATCGGCCGCATATCATTACCAGCTGGATAGTGTTTTTTACTATTTTGGTCGCCAGTATAGCCATAGATCAATATTTTCAAAAAAGGCGATATGCAAGGACGCTTGGAGGCAGGGAGGCTGGAATGCTGAAAGGCTAAAAGGCAAAAAGGCGGGGAAGCAAGGA
>CAZIIV010000258.1:2493-3973 GCA_964539365.1 uncultured Desulfobacteraceae bacterium
ACTCACAATTATTTCCCATATTGGCTTGACATGTCTGTTAAATATATATTATCAAGATTTGCATGAAACGAGACATTTACAAGAAATTGCTTGAGTGGAAAACGTCCCAAAGACGAAAACCTTTGCTCCTGAGAGGCGCTCGTCAGGTTGGGAAAACGTATATTCTCCAAGAATTTGGGGGGAAAGAGTATGAAAGTGTCGCCTACTTCAACTTCGAAGAAGATCCCACAATTGATGATTTCTTCCGGCAAAAGCTTGACCCAGAACAGATAATCTCCAACCTGTCTCTTTATCTGAATCTGGAAATAAAGCCTGAGAAGTGTCTGATTATCTTTGATGAAATTCAAGCCTCGAATAACGCCTTAAATGCATTAAAGTATTTCAGCGAACAGGCGCAGGAATACCATATTGCCGCCGCAGGTTCGCTTATCGGCATAACGCTGTCCCGACCTCGCTCGTTCCCCGTTGGAAAAGTTAGTTTCCTTGATATGTATCCGATGACATTCCCTGAGTTCCTGAATGCCGTCGGAAAATCGGGCTTCCGGCAGTTAGTAGAAACAAAAAATGAATTTTCTCCGTTTCCTCAGCCATTCCATAACGAATTGGTTGATCTTCTGGCAAGGTATTTTTATATCGGAGGGATGCCGGAACCGGTCAGGCTTTTTGTTGAAACAGGCAATCTGGGTGATGTACGGAAAATTCAGAAAGATATTATTGATTCATATCTGCTTGATTTCTCCAAGCATGCAATCACATCGGACATTCCCAAACTGGGCATGATATGGGATTCCATACCAACTCACCTGGCAAAGGAAAACAAAAAATTCATTTTTACGGCAATCCGGAAAAGTATCCGGGGCAGGGAGTATGAAAGCGCTCTTAAGTGGCTGGAAAATGCCGGTTTAATATACAAGTCATATCAGGTTACAACGGCGAAGATTCCGCTGAAAGGATATATGAACAGAAGCAATTTCAAGGTCTTTGCCCTTGATGTCGGCATCCTCGGTGCGATGGTCAATTTGTCCCCACAATTACTTGCCGGCAGGGATCGTTTGTTCAGCGAATTCAGAGGTGCCTTCGTGGAAAATTACGTTGCCCAGCAATTGCGCTCAGAAAAAGGAGTCGATTTATATTATTGGACAAGTAAAGGGAAAAAGGCTGAGACTGACTTTCTTTGTGAATTTGTTTCTCAGATTTATCCCCTTGAAGCTAAGGCAGGCATTAATCCGAAAAGTAAAAGCCTCATCTCGTTCGACAGGCAATTCAAGCCCACCGTATTGTCACGAGCGACACTATTAAATCTCCGTCATGACGGTAGAATTTGTAATTATCCCCTATATGCCATTACTCTGTTTCCGGAATTATATGGGAAGAAGTAGCCGGCGCCAGGTTTGGGCGCACGATTTAGAGAAAAATACTAACAAACGCTTCAACACCTGCGTAAGATCATGACCGCATTAAGAATTCAAAATTGCATTTA
>CAZIIV010000259.1:0-3971 GCA_964539365.1 uncultured Desulfobacteraceae bacterium
ATATCTCTTTATCTCAGAAAGTATCATAAAACTTATTCCTTTGGTTCATAACTTCTCTAAAATTTATATCTGTTTCGATTTCAATATTAACTAAACCGGCTGTGTCACCTCTCTAACAGTGCTTCTGGCAGGAATCCTTGTGCCGATTCTTCTCATGCTATAGAGGAAGACGATAAAAGCCAATCCTAAAACCATCACCCACGTCAATGATTCTCCGGGATGCCGGAAAAAAGTGGCCAGTTGATAAAAGAGTGTGGCCACTGCCCAAGCAAGCAGAGTCAGGTAGGTACAGATAAAGATGGTCCATTTCAGGTTTGTCTCCCGGTAAATAGCAGCAACAGCTGCGAGACACGGATAATAGATCAGGACAAAGAGCAGGTAGGCAATGGCTCCAATCCTGCCGTCGAACCTCTTTGTCATGGCTCCAAAAGTAGATGCAGAAACCTCTTGTTCTTCTGCAACGGCCTCGATGTCGGTGAGATCATCGTCGATATCTATGCCTAAGGGATCGGTAACTGTTCCACCAAGTTCTGAAAAGGCCTCAGGTATAGAGGTAAACGCCGCTTTAATACCTTCCCAAAAGCTAAAGCTCTCTTCTTCCCCCTCTGTCTCTTCGGTTTCACCCATATCAGCATAAAGGGCATTGAGGGTACCCACCACAGCCTCCTTGGCGAAGACACCGGTGAATATTCCCACTGTGGCCGGCCAGTTTTCCTGAGTCAATCCCATGGGCTGGAAGATTGGAGTAATAGACTGACCCACAGCACTTAGCACCGATGTTTTGCTGTTTTCGTGGCCAAAAGAACCATCTGTACCCATGGAATTCAGGAAGGCGAGAATCACGAAGATGGGCATCAGCACCTTACCTGCCCGGAACATGAATTGCTTCAGCCGATCATAGGTGTGGATAATTACACCTCTGAAGGTCGGCCGGTGGTAAGGAGGGAGTTCCATGATGAAGTGAGAGGTCTGCCCCTTAAGTACCGTGCTTTTAAGAATAAAGCCTGTCATTATTGCCAGAGCAATGCCGGTAAGATAGAGGCCAAAGACCAGGGCGCTGCCGGAGTGGGGAAAAAAGGCTGCTGCAAACAGTGCATACACAGGCAGCCGGGCCCCACAGGACATAAAGGGATTCATCATGATGGTTAACGTTCGATCCCGCTCATTGTCTAACGTTCTGGTTGCCATGATAGCCGGCACATTGCACCCGAACCCAACCAGCATTGGAACGAAAGATTTTCCTGGCAGTCCCACATATCGCATGAACCTGTCCATCACAAATGCGGCTCGGGCCATGTAACCCGAATCTTCAAGCATGGAAAGGCACAAAAACATAAAACCGATAGGAGGGATAAATGTGGACATGGTCTGGATACCGCCCCCAATGCCGCCAGCCAGAAACGTAATGAGCCACTCAGGAAAATGAAGATTTGAAAGAAGCTTTCCAAAACCATCAACAAAAATGGTTCCAAAAAAAATATCGAAGAAATCTATAAAGCATCCGCCCATATTTATGGTTATCATAAAAGTAATGTACATAGCGAATAGAAAGAAGGGTATGCCCAAAGCACGGCTGAGTAACACGGTATCGATAGCATCAGAAACCGTTCTTCTGACCTCGAGTTTTTTCTGCACAGCATCCCTGTAAATACCATTGATAAACCCGTAGCGGCTGTCAGCGACCATAATGTCACAATCCTCGCCGAGGTTGGCTTTTATTTCCTTTCTGGCTTTCGTTAAAAGCGATTTTACACTATCCCCTGCCATATGGATCGCCATTTCGTCGCCTTCAAGGAGTTTTACCGAAAGCCATCTGGCATCGATGCTACTCTGTGAAGCATCTTTTTCGACAAGCGGAATCAGGTTCGCTATGGCTTTTTCTATCTCAGCCGGATATTCAACAGCCACAGGAGAGCTTTTTTTATTGACGGCGGCAGTGTTGATAGCGTCCTTGATCTGATCGATCCCCTTGTTTTTGTTGGCAACCGTTGGAACAACCGGGCAGCCCAGAAAATTTTCCAACTGTTTTACATGGATCTTAATTCTGCGCTGTTTGACGATATCCATCATGTTCAGCGCAATGACAACCGGGACTTTCATTTCAAGGAGTTGAACGGTGAGATAAAGATTCCGCTCAATGTTTGATGCATCAACGATATTAACAATAAGATCTGGCTTTCCCGAGATCACATAGTCACGAGCAATTTCCTCATCCAGAGAGGTGGCGGATAGAGAATATATCCCAGGGAGATCGACCACCTCCACGTCCTTATTTAGATGGCTGTAACTTCCTATTTTTCTTTCTACCGTGACTCCGGGCCAGTTACCAACCTTTTGTTTAGCTCCTGTCAGACCATTGAATAAAGTGGTCTTGCCGCAGTTTGGATTTCCTGCCAATCCAATAGTTATTGAACTCATTTTTAGCTCCTTTCTACTAATAACACTTCGGCTTCCGCTTTTCTGAGGGTCAGATTAAACCCCCTTAAGTTAATCTCAACCGGGTCGCCCAGTGGAGCGACCCGGGTTACGGTAAATTCGGCGCCTTTTGTCAGCCCCATGGCAAGTAGTTTGTCCTTGTAAGCCTTTGCACCGGTGCCAAACCCGACAACTTTTCCTCTGGAATTGATTTCCAAATTACGTATTGATACAGACATAATTTCTCCTTTGCGTTAAATTTGTTTTTATCTTTGATTTGGTCGAAAATGTACCAGTCTTCTTTGCATAATTCATTACGCCTTTTAGATTCTATTCCATTTTTCATTCCTGCTCTGAAAAAAACAAAAAGGCGCAACCAAAGCTTTTTACAAAGCCCCAAGTTACGCCTTCACTTTCTCCGCACCTTTTAACGGCCGGAGACCGTAAGACATTCCTGATTTATTTATTTTGATTCTATCAATACCTGTGTAAGTTTCTTGCGCAACACCTCCAATCTTTTGGATTTAAAAGCCTTTCTGCTTTCTTCCAGAACATCTATGGTTTCCTTGATGGCCTGTTTTAATCTGTTTTCATCAGGAGAGCTGATGGGCAAAACGAGTTGCTTTACCGTCTCATCGCCCACTTTTTTTTCCAGTAAAGCGGTCATGAGGTAGTGCTGCATATCTATTTTTTGATGAAGCTCTTCCGTGCTCCTGTTAATGACAGTGACCAGATCTTTTTTACCGATGATTTTCATGTTAGAAAAGTTTATCTTAATTAGAATTGTCTAACTTTTATGGCAAAAAAATTATTCTACAATAATTTTACTGGCCATGCCGTGACCGATGACCAGCCTGGAATCTTTTACGGCAATGATAACCGGACCGTGCCCGTTCCGGTTTAAGACTTTGAGACTTACCCCGGGCACAAGCCCCATGCTGTAGAGCTTTGACCTTATTCCTCTTCCTCCGGTTATATCTATAAGCGTAACCTCTGTTTCCGGATCAATCCTGCTGAGAACCATTGTAATTTTCCTCCCTGTTTTTCATGGCGTCTATTTTCTCCTTGAACCCATCGACAAATTCTTTCATATGCTCCAGGCATTTTGCCCTGTCTCTGCCCTGTTCGGTGTACTTCTCAAAGCGATCAAGCCAGTTTGCGCCGGCCCGGGGACAGGACTGAACAAATTCCATAAATGCTACGAGTCTGTCCAGCGTTGAGGTGCTTACGGCATGTTCCATCATACAGGCCTCTTTATCGGCTATTGCGGCATCAATGTTTAGGATGTCCGTCAAAAAACTGCGCAACACACAGTGCCTCCGATGGATTTCCCTGCCAACAGCCCTTCCGTTATCCGTCAGTTCCAGATACTCATATTTTTCGTAGTCAACCAGTTTCCTTTTGCTGAGGGACTTGAGCATACTGGTTACCGTGGGCATCCGGACGCCAAGCCTCTTGGCAATATCTTTGACCCGGACCACCCGCTTTTCTCTGTCCAGATTAAAAATGGCCTCCAGATAATCTTCCATGGCAGGTGTCAGTGGCTTTGGCAAGGT